>NZ_JAVJUO010000089.1:0-18889 GCF_040220555.1 Coleofasciculus sp. C1-SOL-03 | reverse complement strand
GCAGGTCTAATTACCTCTTCCCCAATCAGCAATAATTAAATGCGCCGTTTGAGAAGAATGCCAATAGGAACCATGCAGGATTTAATCCTGATCTGTGATTACCTGATCCAGTGTTACCCAAAAAATAGGCGATCGGCAAATCTTAAACTGTGGATGTCTACTCCGACAAATCCCCTGTAGGGGCGGGTTTAGCCGTTCACTTTGGATACTGTCGATAACCTGTAGGTCAAAACCCGCCCTCTAATCCGTTCGTTGGTCAATCAATATAATCTTATTCATAACGTTTATAGGCAGGGCGGGTTTTGTATTCCAGTTAGTATGAACTATCAAAGTTAATCCCTAAACCCGCCCCTACACATTAACGTAATCAATTTTGCAGGTCTAATTACCTCTTCCCCAATCAGCAATCAAAAAGCAGCCTGTCTAACTAGACAAACTGCTTCAGTCATGAACTATAAGAGATGGGTGAGGACTACATCATGCCCATGCCGCCCATGCCACCCATACCCATGCCGCCCATGCCGCCCATGCCGCCCATGCCGCCCATACCGCCCATGTCAGGCGCAGCGGGTTGCGGCTCAGGTTTCTCGACAACTAGGGCTTCGGTGGTTAGAACCATCCCGGCAATAGAACCTGCATTCTGAAGGGCTGAACGCACAACTTTAGCCGGATCGAGAATACCAGCAGCAATCAAGTCTTCTAGCTTGCCTGTCGCGGCATTATAGCCCGTATTGCCTTGGCTTTCTCGGACTTTCTCGACAATCACCGCACCTTCAACCCCAGCATTATCTGCCATCTGACGCAGGGGGGCTTCTAAGGTTTTGGCAACAATATCTGCACCGATTTGCTCTTCAGCACCTAGGCTAGCTTTGACGCCATCAACCTTGGAAATTAAGCGAATCAACGTGGTTGAACCGCCAGGAACAATCCCTTCATCGATCGCGGCTTTGGTGGCATTCAGGGCGTCTTCAATCCGCAGTTTGCGGTCTTTGAGTTCTGTTTCTGTGGCAGCACCGACTTTAATTACTGCCACACCACCTGCAAGTTTAGCAATCCGCTCTTGCAGTTTCTCTTTGTCGTACTCAGAATCGGTTTCGTTAAGCTGTTTGCGGATTTGGGCAATGCGCTTGTCCACTTCTGGCTTGGTTTCACCACTGGCGACAATGGTGGTGGAGTCTTTATCAATGGTGATTTTCCGCGCCGTTCCCAGCATCTCCACAGAAGCGGTATCCAAGCTGAGACCAATTTCTTCGGAAATGAGCTGACCCCCAGTCAGAACCGCAATATCTTGCAGCATCTGCTTGCGGCGATCGCCAAATCCCGGTGCTTTGACGGCGGCGACGTTGAGAACGCCTCGTGCTTTGTTTACCACCAGGGTAGCTAAGGCTTCCCCTTCCACATCTTCGGCGATAATCAGTAGGGGTTTGCTGGCACGGGCAACTTTTTCCAGGACGGGAACTAATTCTTGGATGTTATTAATTTTTTTATCAGTAATCAGGATATAGGAATCTTCAAATTCCACCATCATCCGTTCCTGATCACTGACAAAGTAGGGGGAGAGGTAACCCCGGTCAATTTGCATCCCTTCCACGACTTCCAGTTCGGTGGAAAGCGATTTTGACTCTTCTACGGTAATTACGCCATCCTTGGTTACTTTGTCCATCGCCTGGGCAATCATTTGCCCGACTTCCTCGTCGTTCCCGGCGGAGACAGTGGCGACTTGGGCGATCGCCTCGCCAACGACGGGTTGAGCCATGGACTCAATTTCTTTAACCAGATGATTAACGGTTTTCTCAATTCCTCGACGTACAGCCACTGGATTAGCACCAGCTGCAACGTTTTTGAGTCCTTCCCGAATCATCTCCTGTGCCAGGACGGTAGCGGTTGTGGTACCGTCTCCAGCAATTTCTTTGGTCTTGGAGGCGACTTCTCGAATCAGTCGCGCCCCCGTATTTTCTAAGGGATCTTCAATTTCAATGTCTTGGGCGACGGTGATACCATCATTAACAATCTGGGGAGCGCCAAAGGATTTCTCTAGCAGTACATTCCGCCCTTTGGGTCCAAGGGTAATCCGGACTGCATCTGCCAGAGCATTGACTCCCCGTTCTAGGGATCGCCGTGATTCTTCGTTAAACGAAACGATTTTTGCCATAGGGTTCCCAATACTTGCTCGTTACTCCATTAGCAAATTTAGCACTCTTGTTACGTGAGTGCTAATTCGGGAGGGGTTCGGTTATTACGGTAGAAGGCAGGAAGCTGGGGAAGCATGTAGAGACGCGCCATGGCGCGTCTGGGAGCTGGGGAATTGAAACCTATTCACAGAGGCGATATAGAGCGAGCAATGTCTACGGCTTGTTTCAGCAACCTCGTAGCTTCTCCAGGCTGACCGACTTCAGCATATTGGCGAGCGATCGCGGCTAATGCCTTAACCCGACGAATGTTACCGATTACGTCCCCGTCCATCTTTTCCACCACTTCCAGAGCGCGATCAAACTGCCTTGACTCCGAATATTGGCGAGCGATCGCCAATAACAGTTTGTTGCGATACAGGAGACTTCTATCTTGTGCCGATTCCAGTTCCTGATTTATTGAGTGAGTTGCCTGTCTCGTCCAATTAATCGACTGAATTGTTTGCATTGCCCAGTCTAATTCCTCGGCTTCAATAGCCTGTTGAATGATGTTGTAAAGGATGCTAGCTTTATTTTCAAATTCCAGAGCCTCGATCATTAGAACCGTCTCAATTGCCTGCTGATATTGCCCTTGGGATGCAGAATGACGTGCAATCGAATGTAATACAGTATTAATGTGTGGACTTTCGATCATTCGAGCCGTCTCCATCGCCTGCTGATATTGCCCTTGGGATGCATGATTCTGCGCGATTGTACCTAATGCAGAAGCTCGATCCCATCCCGATAGCTCATTTGCCAATTGAATTGCTCGCTCTGTTTGTCCGGCTTGAACATAGGCTTCTAAAATTGGTCTCCAATCAGCGATACTTAGGCTAGAAGACTCAGCCGAGTCTCCACGCATAAAGTCTGTAACTATTTGTAGCTCTGACAGCGCTTGGTTGAGAAGCTGGTTAGCTTCTGTCTCCTCCTGCAACTGTGCATATATATTGGCAACTGCGATGATTGTAGGAATTCGCTCAACAGGATCAGCAATCCCTTGTGCCGCTAAAACTGTTTGTTCAAGAGCCTTAAACGTCTGTACAGGAACTTCAGGCATTTGTTCGGTTAGTTCTACTCCTTCACAGATTTGGAGAATTTGACTGAGCTGTTGTTGATCTAAAGCGTCTATAATTTGCCTTATTGATGACAAGGTATCTGCTTCTTCTGGAACAAAACAGCGATGCAGTTTTTTTTGTTTCTTTTGTGCTTGCTCTTGAGGAGAGGGCGCTTGAGGAGAAGGATTAATTTTGTCATCCTGACCCGTTCGGCGATAATGTTCGGTTAACTCGCTTAGTATTTCAACTAAGCCTGGACCGGTGTAGCTTAATGATAGGATTTCCAATATCTCTTCAAGAGAACTTTCCCCAAAACTCCTAGCGATTCTCAAGGCGATGTCATTCCTACCTGCTTGGAGATGACCGACAACTGCTCCAGCTATCCAAGTCTCTGGATCATTCCAGCCTGATGAAGATGGTTCGATACCACACCCGCCATTTTTAGTCACTTCCAGAATCGCTCGAGCCTGAGCAAATAATGCTGAACTTTCAGTTTCTTGTCCGGCAAAGGCATAATGACCTGCAACATCGGCTAAAAATTCCAGCTTTTGGCAGGGAGCTGTAATCCTTTGATTAAGTGCCAAAGCTTCCTCTAAAAGTTGGATAGCTTGTTCCGGTTGTCCAATGGTTGTGTAGTCTCCCGCCAGAGAAGTCAACATTATGACTTCGCCTTGAACCAACTCGGTATCTTTTGCAGGTGCAGCAGCAACTGGATTAGCGATGGTCAGGAATAGCGCCGTCAGTATCAGTTTGAGTTTCATTGATGTAAAAATATATTAAGGAACAGGCAACAGGGGAAAGGGATATAGAGTTTTTAAGTACAACAAGAAAAGACCTTCTAAGTTTACAACTCATTTGGAAACGCTATATTAAGGTTAAGGTTAATTTAACAATAGACAGGTTTCGGGGTTAAGAAAACGGTGCAGGACGTTCATCGCAAATTGAATCATTCAATAAGTAGTTGGACAAAAGTAAAGTTAAAGGTGGGGAGGGCGGGTTTTGTTGTTCCTTTATTGGTGAATAGCTGAATTTAGTCCCTAAACCCGCCCCTACAATTGTCCCTAAACCCGCCCCTACAATTGTCCCTAAACCCGCCCCTATAATTGTCCCTAAACCCGCCCCTACAATTGTCCCTAAACCCGCCCCTACGATTGTCCCTAAACCCGCCCCTACAATTGTCCCTAAACCCGCCCCTATAATTGAGTTATAACCTATTCCTTCAACCATTGTAAAAGGTCAGATTCGCTGATCTGATTAATCCCTAATTCTTGGGCTTTTTCTAACTTCGATCCGGCATCTTCACCAACTAACACATAATCCGTTTTAGAACTTACTGAACTGGTCACTTTACCGCCAGCGTTTTGAATTAATTTTTTGGCTTCATCTCGCTTCAGTGTGGGTAAGGTTCCGGTAATCACAAAGGTTTTTCCCTGCAACGGTTGAGATTTTGCCTCCGCAGATGCTTCCTTGGGTTCACCCGCCAGTTGCAAATTTGCTTCTCGCAGTCGATTGATTAAAGTCTGATTACTGGGAACTCGAAACCAATCATACACCGATTGGGCAATTTCTGATCCAATTCCATAGACGCTTTCAATATCAGTAACACGGGCTGCTGCTAATTGCTCTACACTAGGAAACTGTTGTGCTAAAATTTGAGCATTTACAGTACCCACATAGCGAATTCCTAAACCATAGAGAACTCGTGACCAGGGTTGGGTTTTGGATTGTTCTATTTGGTTGATTAATTTCTGGGCGGATTTTTCCCCCATGCGTTCTAAATCGGTTAATTGATCTAAAGTAAGTTGATAAAGGTCCGCAACGGAATGAACTAAACCGGAATCGACTAGCTGATTCACCAGCTTTTCTCCTAACCCGTTGATATCCAATGCACCACGACTTGCCCAATGGTTGAGTGAACCTTTGACAATTGCGGGACAAGAGGCATTAATACAGCGCGTTACCGCCTCCCCTGGGGGACGCACAACGGGTTGATGGCACACCGGACAATCAGTAGGCATTTGTACGGGTTTAGCCTCCGATGGACGCAATTCTGGAAGTACGCGCACGACTTCGGGGATAATTTCCCCAGCTTTGCGAACAATCACGGTATCGCCGAGATGCAGATCTAATTCCTCGATGCGATCGCGGTTATGTAACGTCGCCCGTGAAACCGTTGTCCCGGCTAGCTGTACGGGTTTGAGTTCGGCGACTGGGGTTAATGCACCCGTTCGTCCCACCTGAACTGTAACCTTTTGCAGCAGTGTGGGGGATTCTTCCGCCGGATACTTGAGTGCGATCGCCCATCGGGGAAATTTTTGGGTAAAGCCTAACTGATCTTGTAGCGAAAACGAGTTCAGCTTCACTACCACCCCATCCGTCATGTAGGGTAAATCACGTCGTTGACTATCCCAATATTTATAATACTCCTCCACCTCTGCTAGAGACGCGCAACGTTCCCGATGCGGATTCACCCGGAATCCTAAATCCCGCAGGAATTCCAACGCTTCCCATTGAGACTTGAGGGTTGGTACGGTTTCCTGTTCCTCTGATCCGGGAAGATGTAACGTATAGGCAAAGAAATCCAACTGTCTGCGATCGACGATTTTCGGATCTAATTGGCGCAACGTACCCGCCGCTGCATTCCGAGGATTGGCAAATAATGCTTCCCCAGCGGCTTCTCGTTCCCGATTAATCCCTTCAAACACATCCAAGGGTAAAAACGCCTCGCCTCGCACTTCTACAATTGGCGGCGGTGTTTCCGTACTTAACCGTAAAGGAATCGAACGAATCGTGCGAATATTCTGGGTAATATCTTCCCCCGTGACACCATCGCCCCGTGTAACTCCCCGCACCAATATACCGTCTTTGTACGTGAGTGCGATCGCGGAACCATCGATCTTCAGTTCACAGACATACTCAACATCCTTGACATCCGGCGCATAACGTTGCCATCGTTCTTGCCACTTCGCCAACTCCTCTAAATTAAACGCATTCTCTAAACTATAAAGGGGGATATTATGGCGAACCGAGGAAAATTCTGATGCAGGTTTCTCGCCCACGCGCTGAGTCGGACTATCCGGCGTGACTAACTCAGGATACTGGGTTTCTAAGTCTTGTAATTCCCGATAGAGTTGGTCATAGACCGCATCCTCCATAATGGGATTATCGCGGACATAGTAAGCATAACTCGCTTGTTGCAATAGGTTTCGCAGTTCTTGAACCCGCTGTTTAACATTCGTCATTTGTCCTTCGTCATTTGTCATTTGTCCTTCATCCTTTGTCCTTCTATAAAATCTTTTTCCCAATACTTACACTCCCTCTGCGAACCTCTGCGCGAACCTCTGCGTCCCTCTGCGTTGAAAAGCTACATAAACTTGGACGTTTACCTGCACTGAACAACATCCAAAACTCATCCATTCATTTAACTTATTTACAATAAAACTAAACGATTATACTTAGTAAACAAGCGACTTGTCTAATCATCAAACAAAATACCGGATCTCTCAATGTGGAAATCATCCATCGAATCACTCAACCAGGGTCGGATACAGAAGATTTGTCTTCTGTCCAATAGTAACCCAATTCTCTACTCCGACATCATCCAACTATGGCAGGATAACCCAGCTTTTCGGACATTCTTCATCTCCCTACTCGCTGATACTCCATTTTCCGCCTTTTTCTGGGAAACTCCACCTATCACCGACGCGACAGTAAACCAGGTATTCGAGTTTGTTCTCGTCAATAGTCCATCCCTGGCAAATGTACAAGCTGATCCCAGTGATTTTGCCCGCCATTTTTCCGCCGCAGGTGAGAACGAGTCAATTGTGACATTCCCAAATCTGGGAAAGGATGCGTTGCTAGTTGTGCCTTGTCCCCAAGCCTCTATGTCTCCATACTGCCATTTGGCGGCTTTTATGCGTGAAGCACCCGAACATCAGCAGCACGCCTTGTGGCAAAATGTGGGGTCAGCGTTAGAACAACGACTGAATCCGCGTCCTACCTGGGTAAGCACTTCAGGTTTAGGGGTGTATTGGTTGCATATTCGGCTCGATTCACGCCCGAAGTATTACACATACCAGCCATACAAAGTTATTTAAACTTGATAACCCTTGCCCGCCCGACTCCTCTGATTAAGCCGAACAATTGTGTCACACTATTCAAATATAAGTGCTAGACCAACCCTGAAATTGAGTAGATTCTCTATTACCTGTGATTAAGACATGACTCAAACCAAAATTGATTTACCCCCTGCCTTTCCTGACCATACTCAACTACCCGAATCTGATGGCACCTTTGTGAAAAATTTCCAAGAACATCCTCAAAGTATTATTTTGACCGATTCCATTGGTCCAGTTTTGCAGCAACTTCATCCTGATGGTGACTACGCCATTGGACAAGACTGCGGTATCTACTGGCGCGAAACCGAACCCCCAGAAAAAGGTGCAGAAGCTCCCGATTGGTTCTATGTTCCCAATGTTCCCCCATTACTGAATGGTGAAATTCGCCGTTCTTATGTTCTCTGGCGGGAATTGATGGCACCAATGATTGCCTTAGAATTTGCCAGTGGCAATGGAGACGAGGAACGAGATGCTACACCCTTATCGGTTTGGGCTGAAGGAGAAACCACTAAACCCGGTAAATTCTGGGTGTATGAACGGATTATTCGCATTCCCTACTATGGCATTTGTGAAGTCAAAAATAGCAAACTGGAGGTTTATAATTGGCTGAATTTTTATTATCAAAAACTCCAACCGAATGAACGGGGTCACTATCCGATTACGCCCTTAGGAGTAGAACTGGGACTTTGGCACGGGACTTATCAAAATCAAACTCAATATTGGCTGCGTTGGTGGGATAGTGAAGGCAATCTTTTGTTAATTGGTGAAGAACGCGCCCAATTAGAACGTCAACGCGCTGAACAAGAACGTCAACGTGCTGAACAAGAACGCCAACGTGCTGAACAAGAACACCAACGCGCCGAACAAGCCGAGCAAAAAGCGGCAAGATTGGCGGAACGATTAAGAGCCATGGGCATTGACCCGGATTCGGGACAGATAGAGTAGTGGCGTGGCACACCTTATTTGATGAATTAACCATTAGCCGCGAAACCGTAGGGGCGCAAAGACTTGCGCCCGATTCAATGGTAAAATCTAATCCGCCATTTTAGCTGTGTCAAGCCAGTACAGCGTTTTGGTGGGGGCGCTTCCGGTTGTAGAATAATAGGGGAAATTTTCCGCCCAACAGGTTGAGTCTTTAGAAAATACAGGAGGAATGAACCGCAGATGCAGGAACACCAGGGTCATCCGAGCATCCACTCTCAAGACTGGTCATGGTCGCTTTGGTTTCCTGTACCCCTGTATCCTTATGGCAAACGACGCACTATCCGGGTGGAAGTCGTCAAGGATAGGATTTGGACATTTGACCAGATTCAGGGGATTCTCTATGTGGTTGTACCTATTCGGATGACGGTGATTAAGCTGGATGCTGGAGGGCTGTTGATTTATGCGCCTGTTGCGCCAACGCCGGAATGCATCCGGCTGGTTCAGGAATTGGTGGCAGAGCATGGTGAGGTAAACTATATCATTCTACCCACGGTGTCGGGGATTGAGCATAAAGTGTTTGTCGGTCCCTTTGCCCGCAAGTTTCCCAACGCCCAGGTGTTTGTTGCGCCGCACCAGTGGAGTTATCCGGTGAATTTGCCCCTGAGTTGGCTGGGGTTTCCCAGGAAACGGACTCATGTTTTACCCGCCGATAGTCGCCAAACGCCTTTTGCTGATGAATTTGATTATGCTGTATTGGGTCCAGTGAATTTGGGGTTGGGACCCTTTGCCGAAGTGGGATTTTGGCACAAGCGATCGCGCACGCTTCTGGTGACGGATACTATCGTTAGTGTACCCGAAAATCCGCCTGCGATCGCCCAACTTGATCCCTATCCGTTATTATTCCATGCTAGAGATCATGCCTTGGATATCGTTATCGATAATAAGATGACTCGGCGCAAGGGATGGCAACGCATCTGTCTGTTTGCATTTTTCTTCCGCCCCAGCGCCTTGGACACAATACCCTTTACGCAGGCGTTACGGGAGGCGCGAAAGGCACCGGATTGGTCAAAGCAAGCCTATTTCGGTTTATTTCCCTTCAAATGGAAACCCCATTGGTGGAAATCCTTTGACGCCTTGCGGGGGAATGGGCGTCCCTTTGTCGCGCCAATTCTGCAAACTTTGATTCTGAATCGCGCCCCGAAAGAAACGTTGAACTGGGTGGATAAGGTAGCCAGTTGGGAGTTGGAACGGATTATTCCCTGTCATTTGGAGGGTTCAATTGCGGCAAATCAGGAACAGTTTCGCCAAGCGTTTGGGTTCCTGGAACCGGATTTAAAGGGTAGTGAAAATGGCGGGAGTTTAGGCAATTATCCGTTGCCCGATAAGGATTTTGAACTGTTACGGCAAATTGAAGAAACCCTAAAGCGGCGGGGTATTTTACCGCCAGTGTAATTCCTCTAGAACTATGAACGAAATCGACCAGCTAAAGAAGAGTTCAGAGGGTCTACTCTGGATAAGCGAAGCCAATTACCCATTTGAGGTTTTCACCTGGGACAATACAGACATTCTCACCTCAGCGCTGGTGTTAGAACGTGCTGGCTATCCACCAGATACACCTATCGAAGTCCAGACCCTTGATCAGTTTTTCGCCCCAGCTACTACAGAGGAGGATTGGCACAATGAAGCGGAAAAGGCACAGGTAAAGCGATATCAAGCCTTGAAACAAACGCTCTCAGATTGTCTCACCGATATTCAGGTTTACCGTTTAGGGAGTACCACAATCGATATCTACATCGTAGGTAAAACACCAGAGGGGACAGTGGCAGGTCTTTCAACTAAGGTAGTAGAGACGTAAGTTTACCCGTTATCGAGTCGGCTCTCAATCTCATTCTGGATCGAATTAGGGACATTTGATAGGAAATTATAGCCTGTTGCTGCTTCCACCACGTCAACAGATACCTGATAGTCTCGCCAGTCCATTCCAGCAACTTGCTCCGAATTGGGTATCATCACCGCAATCAGCCGAGTGTTGCTCGTTATTCCCCGAACGCCCTGACCTGGACGATCTAGCACCGCAATCACTTTCCAGGTTTGCTGTGGCACTGTTATCTTACCCTGTAGTGTAGCCTTTGAGCCTACACCCCCGGCAATGATGTAGAGTTCTTTACCTTGATTGACCAACTCTCGTGAATACTCTTCCAGTTCCCGCCATACCTCCCGATTATTTTGTGGAGCTTGAGGAATGATGTTCGTCATTAGGAATGTAGCACTGTTATCGTCTGGAGTACGAGTGCGATCGCCAGAAGGTATCAAGTGTCCCCGATCATAGCTGCTGCCTATGTAGTCAGTCGGTCGCACCTGATACCATCCGGATGGTAGCGCGGTATCAGGACGAAAGTCGTTGCTTCGCTCAACATTGCCTAACCAGCTCTGATTTAACTGCCAGCTTACCCAATTGGGAATCCCTTGGCTGTTGTTATAAGATAGCGCATACTGTGGCTTTTCCATCAGGTAGTTTTTAGGATTATTCGGGTTGGAAGTCGCATTACTCGGATTACCAAGAGTAAGGTGAACGTTAGAGGTTGTCTCCTGCAATAGCAGAGCCATGAACCAACCTATTAAAAATATGGCAATTAAAAAGACTCCCATTCTAATTACTCTGTAACTCCGCCCTCCGATTAATTGGCGATTAAATATAAAGGGCAGATGATTAAATATAAGATTAGACCCAGATCTTGTTGGCGCGTTTGATTGATTTGTAGATTGGTCAACCGACGTTGACACCGTATTGTTCGGAGCTGATGTTTGTCTGTCGTTTCTAAATCGAGAACGGTTAGCCGCAAAAAACTTTCGCCTTGCTTTTTGAAACAAAAACGTCAACAGCTCGTCTTTGCCCAAGTCTATTCTGTCTCCCAAATGAAGCTGGTAGGGTGTGAATGGCGTCAGGCGGGAGTGATTGAGAAACGTTCCATTCGCGCTTCCCAAGTCTTCAATAAAGTAAGCATTTCCCTGAATCTTAATTTCAGCATGAGAGAAGGAAGCAATCTCAGAGTTGGGCAGATTGGAAATATCAATATCAGGTGACCAATTAAAATTGGGTTTTCCGATACGAATTATCGTCAAATTCTCTGGTATCTGAATTAGAGTCGAGGTCTGGAGGTGAAACAGTCTGACTGGTATTGAGCTATTGCTTTGCATTGTTTATATCACCATTTATGCAAGGTAGAATTCATTTTTTTACAACAAGGTTTTGCCAACCTAAAAAAACGCATGTAGGGGCGTCATCCTTGCGCCCTCACCCCTATATATTAATTTCAAGGGTACATAATTTCAGACTGGTGGGCAATACCAACCCTACGATATTTCAATTTTTTCTATATTATCATTATCCTTAGTATCATGCCTCATATTCTACCCAGCTATTCGGGGTTTCTGAGACAGCAACTTTGAGTTGTACGCCTTCGGGAATGCGTTTTTTGGTTTCGTCATAAATGTATTGGGCGATCATTTCGGCGGTGGTTTCGTAATTATCCGGTAATATTTGATTCAAAATTCCGTGATCTAACCCGCCTTTGGTGACATCTTTTTTTGCCCAGCGCAAGCTTTTGAAATCAGCCACCATAACCGGATGGGGACAGTGTTCTGAGGCGTGCAGGGTTGAAGATGTGGCTTCTAATCGTACTGTATAGGTATGTCCATGCATCCGACCACAAGGTCCATCGTAGTCTTTGATGTAATGGGCGCTATCAAATGTAAATTCGGTTACCAGTTTCCATTTAGACATATTTGGTTAAGTAGGTGGACACAATTAACGTGAACGGTTGAGATTAGGGAACAGGGAACAGGGAACAGGGAACAGCGGGTGTAGGGTGCGTTAGCGTAGCGTAACGCACCATTTCAAATGATATGAAACCCGCCCCTACCTTTTGCCAAACTATTCTATCCGTCAACACTGATTTGATATAATAACATGGGTTCGTCAATTCCTCTTAAGAGGCGATGTTCACTATCGGTGACGTGTAATTGTAGGTGATTTTTGACCGCTTCATACACTATCCAGGAAATACAAATTCCACCGGGTTTTGCCTGAGATTGTAAACGGGCGGCAATATTGACGCCATCTCCTTGTACATCGGTGCCATTGAAAAAAACATCGGCTAAGTGAATGCCAATTCGATGTTGTAATACCGCCTCATTTGGTAATCCTCTAGCGGCGAGGGAGAGGGTTTTTTGAATGGTTTGGGAACAATCAACGGCTTTGACGGCGGAGACAAAGTACATCAGTAATCCATCGCCCATGGATTTGAGAACTTCTCCTTCAAATTGGTGGCATAATTTGGTCATTAGTTTGAGGTCGCGATGGATGGCGGCTAGGGTGGGTTGCTGGTTTTCATGCTGTTTTTGAGTAGAGTCTTTGATATCGGTAAAGACAATAGCGGCTAAGACATTATCACCGAGAGAATGGGGAATAATTCGGCATTGGTATTTTTTGGCGTCTTGGCTTTGAGGTTTTTCTGGATGCAGGCGATCGCAGAAATACTGGCGGTATAAATCATTACGAATACTCACCTGATTTCCTACCAGATAGACTAATCCCATACTATTAAGTTTAAACGCGATCGCGCCTTTTAGCTGCACCGGGCGATCGGCTTCCAGGATTTGGGTGAGGGCGTCGGCTAAGTCGGGATGTTTCTCTAAATTCCAGCGATGTAAGCGCAAATGATCCGCATAGATTCCGGTTTCAGTGGGGGCGTCTTCTAGGAGTTGGTTTAAGGTAATATCCTGACGGGCAATTTTATACAAGGCTAATCGGATTAAATGGGGATGTCCTCCCACCATTGCCATTAGTTCTTTGACATCATTCCAGGTGAAGTCTAATCCATAGCGCAAGGCTAAATCTTGCACCTGATGGGCGTCAAATTCGGATAATTCAATCGGTAATCCGACATTAAAGGGGGATTGGTCGTTACTTAGGGGAATATAAACTTCTGTGCCATGGACAATAATCAGGCGAAAGTTTTTCCAAATTTCATGTTGTTTTGCCTTTTCATGCCAAGCCCGGAGTAAACCGAAAAAGTCATCGGCGACCTGTTCGTGCGGGAAAATTCGGTCTACGGCGTCGAGTCCTAAAATCAGGGGAGTTTTCAGGGTGGGTAATAAATATTTTTCAAAATAATTGGTACAGTTTTTTTTACTGCCCAAAAACTTACTCCAACGGTTTTCTAACTGAATCGGCAGGTGTAAGTCATCGGTAACAGTAGCACAAAACCATTGCAGGAATTGATTTAAATCCGCAAAGACGTCCCGTTCCGCTAACTCAAAGTTTAAGGCGACAGACTGACATCCTTGTCGTTCGGCGTGATAGAGTAATCGTACCATTAGGGAGGTTTTGCCCATTTGTCGTGGCGCTTTGATCCGAATCAAACTTCCCGGCTTACTTATTTCTTCATAGGCGCGAGATTCATCGGCTGGACGTTCGACATAGCAGGGTGAAGCTAAATCCAGTTGTCCTCCAGGTAGTTCCCAGATGGGAGAGGGGAAGGTGGTTGTACTGACTGGGGGAGGCGGTGGGGGAGTCAGAGTCTCGGAGTTCTCGGTATCTGCGTCTGGCAATCCTGCGAGGATTAAACGTAACGTTTTAATCGTCACTCGTTTTCCGGTGACTTCAGACAACTGTTTCCATAACTTCGGCGCTAAATCTCGCTGGACAGTATTTTGGCTATAGCCCATAACCTGAATGGTTTTGAGTTTCTTACCCGCTAAGGCTTGACTCAGGATAGTCTTTTGGGCGTCGTTTAGTACGTTTCCTGTCTTCTGGGCAATCCAATACTCGGCTAATTCGACCAGTCTTATGACCTCTGCATCTGCCATCTGGCATTCCAATTCATACCTCTGATGACCACGCTAGCATAAAACTGAATTTTCTGAATTTTCTGAATAATCCGAAGGTTCCCTTCAGTGAAAGTTCTGAAATTCCTGAATAAAATCGCTGAATAAGAAAGCGAATCAATTTATGCTTATTTTTTTATCATTAAAGCATAAACTGTGGCGTCACTGTCTTACAAGTGTAATATTAAACATACAGTGAAAACCGGAGGAGCGAGGGCAGAGGGCAGACGGTAATCAATCAAGACTGTGATTCTACAGTTATACTCGATACAAAATAGAGACGAATGCGAGAGTCATGCTGGATTGGTTCGCGGCTTGGGGTGTCTATTCCGTTACTGGCTTTGTGTTTCGGGATGTGTTAGCGCCTCTGGCGAAGGGAACGCTGGAAGATTACACGAAAGATTTTCTTAAGGATTGTATTCGGGATTTTTCCGGGCGTTTTGAGAACGATACCCTGAATACGGTTGTCGGGAAAGCGTTGAAAGAGTTTCTGGTGTTGGTACAGCAGGAGTTGGAAGATGCTGAGGTATCGGAGGTGGAGGTGGAGGAGTATTCTCCGGCGTTAACCAAGTTTATTCACAATTCCTCAGTGAAGGGGATTCTGGGGAGTGGGTTTCAGGATGAGTGTTCGAGTTTGGATACGCAGGGGTTGGGGAATCTATGGTATCAGCTTAACCTGCGATCGCTCCCAGAAGAGTTTGATTGGGAACAGGTGGGGAAGCGGTATCTCAGAAAAGTCAAGGCGTTAATCCGGGAATCGCCTGAATTGCGGGAGATTTTGGATTCGCAGAAGTTGGAGGCGATCGCACGTTATACTCAGGAGTCTGGGGGGATTATACCTGAGTTCGATTTGCGCCGCTATCAGGAGGGGTTACGGGAAGCGTATGGCAATCTGCGCTTAGATAGTTTGGATACCACAGGCTGTGCTTATAATGCGCTGAAGTTATGGCGAATATTCATAGCACAAAACGTGCGAAAAGTCCATGAAGTTTTGCCGCAAGTGTATGAATTGCCCAAGGAATATCAGCGGCGATTGCGGGAAACGGATCAATTAGATTCAGAGTTTCAGTTCGGGGAATTAGACCGCTATCAACGGGTGTATTCAGACGCGCCGATACAGTCGGTTTTGGATGTGATTAATGATCAACGAAATTATCCCTATTTGGTGATTTTAGGTGATCCGGGTTCGGGGAAGTCTACGTTATTACAATATCTGGCATTAATTTATGCCCAGTCGCCGCTACAGAATGCGATTTCCCTAGCGATTCCGGTATTAATTGAATTACGCACCTATATGCGGAATCGGGATTTAGGACAATGCCAAAATTTCTTAGAGTTTTTGCATCAAAGTAGTGGGGCGATTTGTCATCTGAATCAGCATCAACTCCAGGAACAGTTAAAGGCGGGGAATGTGTTGATGCTGTTTGATGGGTTGGATGAGGTATTTGATCCGGGAAAACGGGAGGATGTGATTACTGATATTCATCGCTTCACCAATGAGTATCCCGATGTGCAGGTAATTGTCACCTCTCGCGTGATTGGGTATAAGCCGCAGCGATTACGGGATGCGGAGTTTGACCATTTCCTGTTGCAAGAGTTGGATGAGAAACAGATTCAGGATTTTATCTATCGTTGGCATGAATTAACCTTTACTGATGAAGTGGATAAGGGTTGGAAGCGGGAACGATTACAACGGGCAATTGATACGTCAAAAGCAATTCAGGAATTAGCCGGAAATCCGCTATTGCTGACGATGATGGCAATTTTAAATCGGAATCAGGAGTTACCCAGAGATAGACCGGAATTGTATCATCAAGCGTCGCGAGTTTTACTGCATCAATGGGATGTGGAACGGGCGTTAATTGAGGATTCCCGCCTTGATCCGAAAACGATTGATTATAAAGATAAACAGGCAATGTTGCGCCGGGTGGCGTCTTTTATGCAAGCCACGGATCAGGGATTGGCGGGGAATTTGATTCGGGCGGAGGATTTAGAACGGATTTTAACCGAGTATTTGAGAACTATCGACGTGAATCAGGCGCGGTTAGTGGCGCGGGTACTGATTCGTCAATTACGGGAACGTAATTTTATTCTCTGTTATTTGGGGGCGGATTATTATGGGTTTGTGCATCGGACGTTTTTGGAATATTTCTGTGCGTGGGAGTTTATTTGGCAGTTTAAGGAGACGCAGCGATTATCACTGGAGGGGTTGAAAACGGAGGTTTTCGGCAAGCATTGGCGGGATGAGTCTTGGCATGAGGTTTTGCGGTTGATTGTGGGGATGATGGAGGAGTCAAGGTTTGCGGGGGAGATTATTGAGTATCTGATGAATCAGGAGGGGGAAGATGAGAAGTTTATGAATGTGTTTCTGGCGGCGCAGTGTTTGGAGGAGGTAAAGAATCGGCAGGGGATAGTAGCGGTGGATAATCAATTGCTTGAGCGATTGAAAGGATTAACAGAGTATGGTTATATGATCCTTATGCCTTACTCTAATAGAGTTGTTGAGTTTCTCGACCTAGTTAAAGGAATTCGTACTCAAGCAATTACTGCAATTGCCACAACTTGGAAAGAAGACCCAGATACTTTACCCCTGCTCAAACAACGAATTCAATCTGATGATAATAGCGATGTCCGAGGTGCGGCGATACAGGAATTAGCCAGAGGATGGAAACAAGACCCTGATACTTTACCCCTACTCAAACAACGGCTTCAATCTGATGATGATGGGTATGTCCGAGGCGTGGCGATAGAGGAATTAGCGAAAGGATGGAAAAAAGACCCAGATACTTTACCCCTGCTCAAACAACTGATTCAATCTGATGATAATGGGTATGTCCGACGTGTGGCGATAGAGGAATTAGCGAAAGGATGGAAAGATGACCCAGATACTTTATCCTTGCTCAAACAACTAATTCAATCTGATGCTCATGAGAATGTTCGAGGTGTGGCGATACAGGAATTAGCTAAAGGATGGAAAGATGAGCCGGATACTTTACCCCTGCTCAAACATCTGATTCAATCTGATGATAATGGGAATGTCCGACGTGCGGCGATACAGGAGTTAGCCAAAGGATGGAAAGAAGACCCAGATACTTTACCCCTGCTCAAACAACTGATTCAATCTGATGATAATTGGGATATCCGACGTGCAGCCGTGTTGGAATTAGCCAGAGGATGGAAAGATGACCCAGATACTTTACCCCTGCTCAAACAACTGATTCAATCTGATGCTCATGAGAATGTGCGACGTGCGGCGATACATAAATTAGCTAAAGGATGGAAAAATGACCCAGATACTTTACCCCTGCTCAAACAACTGATTCAATCTCATGCTCATGAGAATGTGCGACGTGCGGCGATAGAGGAATTAGCGAAAGGATGGAAACAAGACTCAAATACCTTACCCCTGCTCAAACAATTGATTCAATCTAATGATGATGGGTATGTGCGATGTGTGGCGATACAGGAATTAGCTAAAGGATGGAAACAAGACCCAAATACCTTACCCCTACTCACACAATGGATTCAATCTGATGATGATGGGTATGTCCGAGGTGCAGCCGTGTTGGAATTAATCAGAGGATGGAAAAATGACCCAGATACTTTACCCCTGTTCAAACAACTGATTCAATCTGATGATGATAAGTATGTGCGACGTGCAGCCGTGTTGGAATTAGGGAGAGGATGGAAACAAGACCCGGATACTTTACCCTTGCTCAAACAACGAATTCAATCTGATGATGATGGGTTTGTCCGATATACGGCGATACAGGAATTAGCCAGAGGATGGAAAGATGACCCAGATACTTTACCCCTACTCAAACAACGACTTCAATCTGATGATGATTGGTTTGTCCGACGTGCAGCGATACAGGAATTAGTCCAAAGATGGAAAGATGAGCCATGGTTATTTGAGCTATTGTACAATTGCGCCATGAATGACCCCTTTCAACGTGAGGAAGACTGGGAAGACAACCCTCGAAAAATTGCACTCGATAACATCATCAAGCGATATCCTGACCATCCCAAAACGCTAACATTATTGCGCGATAGGGCAGAAAATGATGCCGATGAGAAGGTGCGGGAGTTCGCCCAGAAGACATTAAAGCAGTTCACACAAAATCATTAAACGGGTGCGTCGCTAAAGCGACGACTACAAACAGGTTTCTCTCCTATCTTGCACCTGTTCTATTAACCCGTCTTGGGTTTAAACACAGGGCGACCCGATAAAGTTGAGAGGACAGGTGTTGTTTATTTATGCAGCGGGTCGCCCCTACAGTAGGTTATATTATTTCGGGTAAAATAGTCTTAATAAAAATGATTGAAACCTTTATTTTTATAGCCTTGTGATTCTAGGCAAGCATCAGAACCTGATATGATTTGATTTGTCATCAATGATTTGTAGGGGCGGGTTTAGGGATTAAATTGAAGGCGTCACCAATGAATGCACAACTTGCACCCGCCCTCCCCACCGATAAATGAACAACGAAACCTGTCCTGATTCAGGAGAAGACATCAATCATTTGTAGGGGCGGGTTTAGGGACTACATTGAAGGTGTCACCAATCAAGGAACAACAAAACCCGCCCTCCCTACCGATAAATGAACAACGAAACCTGTCCGGGTTTACATAAGACAACCCAATTTGGTAAAGGGCGACCCGATAAAATTGAGAGGACAGGTGTTGTTGATTGATGCAGCGGGTCGCCCCTACAGTAGGTTATATTATTTCGGGT
>NZ_JAVJUO010000088.1:0-32040 GCF_040220555.1 Coleofasciculus sp. C1-SOL-03 | reverse complement strand
TTTTTGTACACCTTGCGCCTAAGAGTCCAAGGGTTTACCCCCAGAATCTCAGCCGCTTCAGTTATCTTATGCCGTCTTTGTTCTGCCATACATAAAAGTATAGCAAATAAAGTCAAAGTTTTAGATAATTAGTTATCATGCCCATTCCTTTAGTGTAGCCAGGAACCTTTGCTGCCATAAAAGCATTAGAAGGAATGTGGTGAGGTGTCAGATTATCCCCTCTACGTCCAGTTTTAAGTAAGTCAGCATAGCGTCCAACCGCACCTTCTCCTGGTAGTAATCCCTCTCTATTTGACAAGGTTACACCCCTATTCTCCCCGTAATCCCTGAAAATAAAAAGGTTATCATCTTTTTACTGAATCCGTGCGATCGCCTTCCTCTATTCCTCCGCTTATCCAGCATACCGGGTAAATTTTTCAAGTTGTAGGGTGGGCATTGCCCACCTTACTGATACCAGAGTTTTCATCCCCTTTGGGGGAAGTGAGTTTGTCAAGCTACTAACTCCGCTAAGCCTGCGGATGTCTAGGTCTTGCTGTAGGGTGAAATTGTTTCAATCCCCTTGCGGGGAGTAAGTTAGCGGAAACCGCTGGTAGGGTAATGCCTGCGAATATCGCACCCAGTTTCAATCCCCTTGCGGGGAGTAAGTTAGCGGAAACCAGCTTAGGCATCTCGTTGACATTCCAGTCTGTTAAGGTTTCAATCCCCTTGCGGGGAGTAAGTTAGCGGAAACCCCGCCATCTAAAACGCTTACAGAGAGAGGATTCTACAGAGGATTTTGACGGGAGTCTTTTTTAGCCTCATTTCAGCCCCGCTTATTGAAACAAATTCGCAATTACGGCACATTCTCAAACGCTGAAACTATTTAATTGTCAAGGTTCTGGAGTTTTTGACGGGAGTCCCGGAAAATCGACCCCGCTTTTAGCCGTCAAAAATGAACTCTTATATACTATAACCCGATGCTCTGAATCATAGCAAGATATCTGACTCACTTGCCCAAGGGAATCCCGACACCAACTCAACTCTCCCCGACGCCAACCCCCTTGTCTCTATAGTCCCTTACTTGTGCTGGAAAAGGGTCTTTCCCAGGGGGTGCTACATTAGCCTCGTACTCACAGAACGGCAAAAACCATGAACGCGATTCAACTTCAACTGCTTCCCCATCAAACCCAAACCGGTTTACCCTATCAACACCTGCATTTCCAGATTGCCACAGAAGACGGCATTATTTCGCCCCCAGACATTAAAGGAATCAAACTACCCGAAGGGATACCCTTCAACCAGGGTATCGTCATCGAAGGAAAAGGTCCGATTTGGCTGTACAGTTACCTGGTTCACGAATGTCATCCCGCCGCTTGGGTGGGATGTTATGACCCCCGTTTAGGTATTGTCGTGGTGGCGACTCACACTCACGATGTCTCGGTGGGTGAAGTATTTCCCGTGGAATTACCCGCCGCACTGTCTCGATAATCCAGCCATCCAGCGAGGGAGATAATCCGGTTCGAGTTGATATTACTTTCGGCAATAATTAGCACAGACAATTCTTATCCTTGTCCCCCTTTTTGTCAGTAACAATAGTTACTAAATCACCCGACTGAGGAACCCTAAACCTAGATGCTAGGTGGGTTGGGAGTCACAGAGATGGGAATGGGCGAACTGATGTCCTGCTAGACTACGAAGAAACGGAAAAAAATAGTGCATGGCAAAAGACATCTACCACGATACCGTAAAAGCTGCTTTAGAGAAAGACGGATGGAGGATTACAGATGAACTATTCCGACTCACCATTGGCTCTCGCTCAGTCTACATTGATTTAGGTGCAGAAAAACTCATAGCGGCTGAAAAAGAAGGTCGTAAAATTGCCATTGAAATCAAAAGCTTTTTAAGTCCATCACCCGTCAATGATTTAGAAACTGCCCTAGGTCAATACATCCTTTATCGAGACGCGCTGAAACGCTCTCAACCCGATCGCATTCTTTATTTGGCTATCTCGAATGAAGTCTATCTGGACTTCTTTCAAGAAGAGATCGCACAAATGGTTGTCGAAAATCAACAGCTAAAATTAATTATTTTTGACATCAACCAAGTGGAGATAATACAATGGATAAATTAGCTGACTATCGCAACATTATTGAAAGCATCCTAGAAAAACATCATCGCATTCCTTACAGTCACGGACAGATTGAAAGCAAATTGATTATCGACCGCGATCGCAACAACTTCTTGTTGATGAATGCCGGGTGGGATGGCAAACGCCGAATTCACGGTTGTGTGGTTCACGTTGAAATTATTGAGGGCAAAATCTGGATTCAACGAGATGGAATAGAAGATGGAATCACGGATGAATTAGTCGCCGCTGGCGTTCCCAAGGACAAAATTGTTTTGGCATTTCATCCACCTTACTTGCGGCAGCATACTGGCTATGCTATTGCTTAATGTTTAGTTTCACGTAATCTCCAATCCGCTTTTATTACCCCCCTTTTGCTTAAACGCAGGCTGAATTATGACCCATTCTCTACACCCCCTAACCATTGGAATCGCCTGGTGTCTCGCTTGGGGCGAGGGGCGTAAACCGCATGATCTAAGTATCTTGCAGCAAATGCGAGAGGCGCTGCGTCAAGGAAAAGAGGTTCCAGAGGAAGTGCGATCGCAGGTTGAAGCTGTCCAGCAATTACAAGGGATTCCCGAAGACTATTTTCCCGATCAAATTACTGATCTTAAGCATAACTATGCCAATTTGTGGGAGCAAACTACCCGAATCGGTTTAGTCTACGGCGGCGCAACAAAGATTAAAGGCTATGTATTTGAATCAGCAAAACTCCCTGAAATTCGGGGCGCATCGGCATTACTGGATCGAATTAATTTAATAGATTTACCTGCGTTTTTCAAATGTGAAGAATTGCCAGAGGAATTTCCCGAATGTTACCGAGCCAGACAATATTGCCAAAGGGTTAGGCGAGAGTTACAACACAAAGATAAAACACTACACTCGTTATGGGACGCACTGATTCCTGAGTTAGTGATTTACTCAACCGGGGGTAACATTTTAGCCTTTTGCCCGACAGCATTTGTCCCGGATTTAGTTAATTTAATTGAAAAACGCTATACAGCAGAAACCTTGACCGCTAACTCTTGTGCGGTAGGAGAAAGTTTCAGATTGCTGGAACTGCGATTTGGATTACTTGACAATCCGATTGAACAAACCAAATGGTTAGACTGGTATTTACAGGATAAGAAACGGCAAACCAGTCCGATTACAACCGCCTACTTTGGTCAACTAAAAAATGGTAAAAACTGGAAAGAGTTATTTAAAAATCGCAAGAATTTTAACGAAATAACCGGGAAACTGGCGACGTTATTTCAGCAGCGACGCAACGGGAATAACGTACCCGATAGCCAACGTCCCAGCCGTCGCTATCCGCCTATGTTTGAAACCCATCCTTATTTATTGCGGGATGACGTCGAACACCGCCTAGCTGTTGCCCCTGGGAGTCGTCTTCCGGATGAACCTTGGTTTTCTGATGCTTTAGCCCGTAAACGTATTGTTGGGCAACGAACGAAAGGGGAAGGGAGTCGCAGTCAGAAATGGTGGACAAAAAATTCGGATTGGAAATGGCAACTTGGTCAAGTTAAACTATTATGGAATTCAGGGTATCTGGAAAGCTGGGTGGTTAAATTTAGACGTTTTATCGAAAAAAGTCACTATCGAGATCGCTATTATCAAGACATCCCCAAACAGAAAATTAGCGAAGCGCGATCGCTTACCGAAATTGGCAATGCTGGGAATGGTTTTGTGGGCTATATTTATGCTGATGGCAATAACATGGGAGGTTATATTCAGAAAGAACTCAAAACCCCCCAAGATTGTCGCCGATTTAGCCGAGATATCTTTACCGCCACAGAAGAATCTGTTTACCACGCCCTCGGAGAGCATCTTAAACCTCATCAATTAAATGGTTTAATCGGAGATAATCAACATCGGAATGGCGCGATTATTTATCCCTTTGAAATCCTCACAATTGGTGGGGATGATGTCATGTTAATTGTGCCAGCCGATCAAGCATTGGCAATTGCTAAAACCATTGGCGAGGAGTTTGAGCGAATTCTTCTGAAAGGCGAAAAGATACAAGGGCGAAACGACTATGGAATTACTGATTCAGACATAATCTCACGTTCTCAAGACTGTCACAGATACCAAGGGAAGACACCTGTCAACCCTTCACTATGTAAACTGAGTAAACTGAGTATGTCAACGGGGGTTCTAATTACGGCTGATCAAACGCCCATTTATTATGCCGAAAACTTGACCAATCAATTACTTAAGTCAGCCAAGAAAAAGGCAAAGCAGTTAAAAAAAGACTATGACTATCATGGCGGAACCGTTGACTTTCTCACCCTAAAATCAGTCACCATGATTTCCTCAAATATCGAATCCTTTCGCCAAGAGGGTTTAACCAAGCAGGAACAAGACAAAAGTAAACCAACCCTGAAACTCTATGGCGCCCCCTATACCCTACATGAACTCGGCGGATTGATAAAAACCGGGGAGAAACTAAAGCAGTCAGAATTTCCGCGATCGCAACTTTATCAAATCCGCAGTTTGTTAGAGCGAGGTAAATCTACAACGATGCTAAATTATCGATATTTCCGGGTGCGATTACAACCGGAACAACAAAAACTCTTGAAAGACTACTTTGAAGAAGCGTGGTGTAAAGCGATAACCAACGATGGCAACTTAGCCCCGTGGATGTTTGATCGCGATAGCATGATTGCCAATCTGATCGTGCTAATTTTATTGGCAACGTTTACACCGGAACTGTTTCGGTTACAGTATAGTCTCTTAAATTTACTCAAAAAATCAACTTATTATACTATTTGGCGAGAACTCATAGAACTCTATCCCTTCATTGAAGTGCAACCCGAATCAGTCTCTCAGACAACAACAATGATTAGTAACTCATGATTTACCTGCAAGAATTACTATCTAATCCAGTCGAAACAATCTCCCTAACGGCTATCATTGATACCGCTTTATGCGTGGGTGCAGGAGGTTCTTCTGGTTCTCTCGCCGATAAGCCAATTGTGCGTACTGCGGACAACAAACTTTTGATTCCTGCATCTCAACTTAAAGGGCGTTTGCGCCATGAATGTGAGAAATTAGCACGGGGGTTAGGGTGGGCAATTTGTCAAGCCCCTAATCCTCAAACGATGTGTCCCCAACGTGCGGGTTTTCCCGACAATGAGGTGAGGCGTTTTCACCGAGACGAGGATTATCGAGTACCAGGAGATAACCGATATCATTGCCTAATTTGTCAGATTTTTGGCAATCCCGCCTTACCGTCACGAGTCATCTTTGATGACTTAATTTGCCCAGAAAAACCGGACAATCTCCCGCCAGAAGTTCTCCGCCCGGGCGTGACGATTAACCGCCGTCGTCATACCGCCGAAGAGAAAAAACTCTACTTCCTAGAAACCTCACCCGCTAATGTTCAGCTTAAGTTTACTGGCGACATTCACCTTCAACCCAATTGTCCGGCTTTTACCCAAGCCTTAATTTTAGCCGGATTACACCATATCAACGCCTTGGGGGGTTCTAAATCCACAGGATTGGGATGGCTGACGTGGGAAATTAAGGGGGTGTCAGTAGAGGAAAAGGATTGGCAAACCCTGTTACCAGGAGGTGGACAATGAAACAGATTCAACTAACCATTACCGCCTTGTCACCTCTAGCCATTGGGCGGAAAAAACCAGGGGGTTCAGTGAGTGAAGCGGGAGACTATATTCCCGGTTCGGTAATTCGGGGGGCGATTGCTTCCCAGATGATTCAACTGTCTCATCTAGATAATCCTGATTTAACGAAAACTGATAATGATTTTAAGGACGTATTTTTGCGGGAAAATGCGACAATTTTCCATAATGCCTATCCCGCCCCTACAAATAGCGATGAAGAAGTTAAGGTGTTACCTGCCACTGCCTTAAGTTCTAAAACCAATCCTGGATTTAAGCCGAAAGGATACGGCGTTTTTGATACTCTAATTGATCGTTTCTGTGCGGAAAGTTATGGGTATCCTTATGATCCGATATGTCCCCAAGATGGTGGACGAGTTGAACCCTATAGTGGGTTTTACAGCAAAAAGAATGAGCAACACTATCAAACTCATTCCGTATCTAAGCGTCTGCTAACTCGTGTGGGCATTAATCGCCGTCGTGCAACAGCAGAGGAACAAGTTTTATATAGTATTGAGGTTCTCAATGAAACTCAGAATCAGCAACCCGTTGTTTACTGTAGTTCGATTCTAGTTGAAGATGATAACCTGGCGGATCAACTGACTCAATTTATCAATCTCAACTCCAGAAATTTCCGCCTAGGTGGTGCCATGTCGCGAGGCTTAGGTAAAGTGGAGATTCAGGGAACGGTGAGTTCAGTTAAGCAAACCTTGGAATCCCGTATTTATCGGTTTAATCATGCTATCCAGAATCGTTGGCTTGAGTGGGGAAATCTCTTTGGCAATCGTCCACTAGAGAATCGGACTTACTTTACATTAGATTTGCAATCCGATGCGATTTTAACCGAAAACTGGCAACACACTATGGTGATTTCCGAAGATATGCTAAAAGAGTTTGTTCAGTTAAGAGACTGTCCAGTCGATTTGCAGGTTGCGTATAGC
This sequence comes from Coleofasciculus sp. C1-SOL-03, assembly GCF_040220555.1. Taxonomy (NCBI): domain Bacteria; kingdom Bacillati; phylum Cyanobacteriota; class Cyanophyceae; order Coleofasciculales; family Coleofasciculaceae; genus Coleofasciculus; species Coleofasciculus sp. C1-SOL-03. Next base: position 25,375 of record NZ_JAVJUO010000088.1, on the reverse strand, counting down.
AGTTATGACTATTGTTCGGGCTGGAATTCGGCTTGGGGATTGATGAAGGATGTGGAGTTAATTACAAATAAAGGTAGCGTTTATTTATTTAGTACAATCAAAGAGAAGGAGAAAGATTGGATGGCGGCGTTAGAAAGGTTAGAATTGAAAGGAGTAGGCGATCGCACCTGCGAAGGGTTTGGTCAAGTACAAGTTTGTAATGATTTTCACACTATCGTTTGGGAGAAGGCTAAATAGTTATGATAGCTAGTACTGGATTAGATTTAGAAACCCGGTTGACCTTGAGACTGGATAAAGAAATAGACGTTCAAATAAATACAATAATCCCACGTATGCAAGGTATAGCTCAGGAATTTGAAATAGAGAAAGCAGATAAAAAGTCGCCTTTCAGAAATATTTTATCTTTTTCGACTGAAACATCCTCGTTAGAAGCAATTAAAACCCAAATTCGCTATCAAATAGGGCGAAGCGAATCAAGCCGAGTTTGGAAAATTCAAAAACCCAAAGGTGTTTTTGCTTTAGTAGTAGCCAATCAACTAGAAGAACTAATTAAGGATGCAAAGGATATTTTAAGCCGAGTTAAAAATAGCCTTAGAGAGGAAGAGGAACTGAAAGAATATTTAGAGGCTAGAGAGACTCTGCTCGAACAGGATATTCATTTAAAGTTAACTCAACTTTACCTGGGATATCTTGCACGAGAACATACTGCCAGAGTTGGTGAGATAAAATTTTCAAATGCTCAGGAGTTGGAACAAAAAGGCTTCAAGACCAAACCCAATAAAAATCTCAAAAAATAGTTGGAGTTAACAGTTATGCGAAATACACTCATTTGCACGGTAGGTACCAGTCTTTTTAATAATCTAAAGTTTTCACAAGAAGAATCAATCAAACAAGCCTTTGAAGGAAAGAACTGGAATCAGTTATCACGATTACTGCTACAGCGAAAAAATAATGAACGTATATGTGGAGCAGAAATTAACTCAATCACAAGCATTTGTGAGAAAGGATTTCTCAACCCAAGAATACGTTTAATTTTCCTTGTCTCTGATACAGCAGATGGTCAAGTAATTGGAGAGATTCTGAAACTGTATTACAATAACGCTAGTAATCCATTGCAGTTTGAGCAGGTCGAAGTCCGAGTTCTCGAAGGACTCAGAGATGATGATGTCAAGACATTTAAGCAACAAGGTCTTAAAAACCTAGTCTGTGAAATTAGCACAGAAGTAAGGAATTTTTCACCAGAAGTTATAGCGATTAATGCTACTGGGGGTTATAAAGCACAAATTTCTTTTGCTGGTATGATTGGGCAAGCTTTGGAAATCCCAGTTTACTACTTGTTTGAAAAATTTTCCGAGGTAATTGAGTTACCCCCACAACCTGTTGCCCTTGACCTAGTTTTTTGGTTGAATAACTATCTATTTTTTGAACAACTTGCAGATAAAAACCTAATTGCAAAATCAGAACTTGAAGAAAGCCTAAAATGTGGTTATATAGAATCAATTATTGATGAAGAGTGGATAGATAATACCTCCTATATTGCTCTTTCAGCAATGGGCGTTCTATTTCACGAGCGATCTCGTTTACAATTTGATAAACAAGAAAGTACACGGCTCTCGCTAATTCCTATGGATGATACTGAACCTGAGAAAAAATCTATTAGTATCAGAGATGATCATGGGAAAGATGTTCTTCAAGTATTTGCTCAAAAAATTCGTCGTTCACCTTATGTGAAAAGGGTTGTCAATTCTTTGCCTTGGAATCCAAGACGTACTAACCCAATACGGCGAACTAAACCTAATGGTATTGTTGAATTTGTTTTAACTTGGACAGATCAAGGATTAGGTTTATGTATTGAAACAACTGGGCGTGACCTTGTTGAAACAAATACTATTGCACTACACCTAGCAAAAGAATTTACAAAATAGTATCCAACGACTAATTTATTTCATGTCTTTTACTGAATCCCCTCCCCAATATTCCTTAACCGATTTCCTGCAACTTCCAGAAACAGAACCCGCAAGTGAGTATATCGATGGTAAAATATACCAAAAATCAATGCCTAAAGGAAAACACAGCGCTATCCAAGCGTTTTTAGCTCCGACTATCAATCAAGTTAGTGTTCCTAAGAAAATAGCTCGTGCGTTTACTGAATTGCGCTGTACTTTTGGTGGGCGTTCTTTGGGGAGATACGGTTATCGGTTCAAGATGTGTTTAGTTGGTTGAGTTTGAGTTAGTCATGGGTTGGTGGTGGGGAGGCGAAGGTTTAGGGCGAAGACAGCGCAACTACAAACTGGGAGATAATGTTGTGTTTGATTGTTTTAAGAATCGTTTGGAAATTAGCGGGAAGTTGATGACGATAACTGCACTACGAATTAGTGCAGGGCGTTCTACGGAACCAATTGGTTCGGATTTACCTGTGATTAAAGATGCGTTGGGTAAACCACTGATACCCGGAGCTAGTTTTAAGGGAGCTTTGCGATCGCGCTTGGAAAGCTTCCTGCGTGGTATCGATCCGAGTTTGGCGGCTAATCCAACCCTAGAAGCAGAATCATCTATTCCGGCTAAATCAATACGGGATAGCGATAATCGTATTCTCAGAAGAGGGCTAGAGCAAATAAAACAAGATATTGAAGAAGAACTTAAAGATGATCCAAAAAAACAATTTAAAATGGACAAAAAATTGACAAAAATTATTATTGATATTCTAAAACACGAGGATTTGACATCTCATCTATTTGGTTCGCCTTGGCTGGCGAGTAAGTTCCAAGTTCGAGATTTGATGGTACTGTCAGATTATTGGTTTGGTCAATATCAAGAACGGGATGGGGTGGCGATTGATAGGGATACGGAAACGGCGGCTGATGGGAAATTGTATGATTTTCAAGTGGTTCCAGCGGGAACTCCTTTTGCGTTTAAGGCGGTGGTGGAAAATGCTGAGGATTGGGAGTTGGGATTATTAATGATTGGGTTACATCAGTTTGAGATGGAACAAATTCCACTGGGGGGAGGGCGTTCGCGGGGTTTGGGTGTGGTTAAATTGGAGGTTGAGCGGATGGATTGGTTTGATGCTAGGGATGAAAGTAATCGGGATGAGGTTGATGCGGGTAAGTTACTGAATTATCTTAAGAAAATGGTTAATAATGAGGGTTCAGCTTATGAGGATGGTAAAGGGTATAAAGACCAGTGGGTACAATCTTTGATTGGTTATTTGGAAAATCTGGAAAATCAGAATGCTGAGGTGAATACGAGGTGATGATGTATCAATTTATTGTAGGGGCGGGTTTAGGGACTTAATCTCGCTTGTCACCGATACCTGAACAACAAAACCCGCCCTTGTTCACAGGAAATGCGATACCCTATCTTAGGGGCGGGTTTAGGGATTGATTTTGGCGGGTTACCGATAATTGAACAAGAAACTCGCTTTTGTTCAACGGTGCGTTACGCTCCGCTAACGCACCCTACGTAGGAATTACAATTGGGGTGGGTGATGTGACGTTTAGGGCGAAGACAGCGCAACTACGAACGCAATGATGTGAGGTGATTATGTCATTTAGTAAGTACAAAAGTATTGCGGATGTTATCCAGGAGTTTCAGATTAGTTATACTGAGGCGAATTTTATTGTTGAATCTCCTTTTGATATTCCGGACTATTTCCGGGAAGATCTCCAGATGGTGATGCGGGAAGGGGTGGTGAATAATTCAGAGTTTGCTATTTGTGAGAATCTTATTTATCCGGTGCTGAAACAAGTCTGGAAATGTTATTCGAGTAAGTTTATTTTATGGAGTCATGAATCCCTTAATTACGATGAGACGCTTTCGGGATTTCCGGAGTATATTTTAGCTAAACGTTCTCCCCTGGGAAAAGTGGTTTTTGACCAACCCTATTTCTTACTGGTTGAGGCAAAACAAGATAAGTTTAAGGAAGGGTGGGGTCAGTGTGCAGCCGAAATGGTGGCGGCTCAACGCCTGAATCAACAGCCTCAGATTACTGTCTTTGGGATTGTGTCTAATGGTGAATTCTGGCAGTTTGGCAAGCTAGAAGGTAATGTATTTACCAAACATACGACTCCATACATTATTGAAAATCTTGATCAACTTTTTGCTGCTGTTCACTCTATTTTTCAACACTGTGAAGCCCAACTCGATACGTTAGTCGCGGCTTAAAGGATAGGTAGTTTAAGATCAATTGAGATTATGCACAAACGATTGGTTAATCAATGTACGATTGATTTTAGTTTAATTCCCTGTGGTCCGATTCTGATTAAGTCAGGACGGGAAGGTGCTGATCCCACGAAGCCGGATATGGAATTTGTGGAAACCTATCATGGGGGAGGGCGTTCAGTTTATTTACCTGGAAGTTCTCTAAAAGGGGCAATTCGCGCCCATGCGGAACGAATTGTGAGAACGGTGGGACGGGATCATCGGAATCCTGATAATCTGAATAGCCTCTGGGCAAATGATCCGTTAAATGATACATATCACTATCTAAAAGATGAGTCAGCTTCTGAACTTTATAAGTTATCTTCTTTTACGGATCAGATGTTTGGTAATACATCAATTGCCAGTCGGGTGAGAATTGAGGATGCTTATCCAGTTGAGTCTCAACCTGTGAAACTGGAAGAACGGAATGGTGTGGCGATTGATCGCGTGTTTGGTTCGGTGGCGGTGGGACCGTTTAATTATCAAGTTTGTACGGCGGGGGAGTTTCAGACTAAACTCCATCTGAAAAACTTCTCGTTAGCCCAACTAGGATTAATTGGTTTGGTGCTGCGCGATTTAGATGAGGGCTGGTTTGGTTTGGGGTTTGCTAAGTCTCGCGGTTTGGGAATTGTGGAGGTAAAGTTAAACCAGGCGGTTGTCCAATATCCGGGTTGTGTTGTTGAAAATCAACGGATTCGTAGTCTGGGCGGTGGTGGTGAATGGCAAGATAATCAACTTTTGGGGGCTGGTATGTTTTTGGCGGAAGCGGAACGAGAACGGTATGGTTTTCCAGCTAATGATAGGCAAGATACTCCTGTGCGGGCGGAATCAATGGCGCTGGGGTTTGGAGTCCAGTTAAATTGGCAAGGAAAGGAACAAGTTCAGGATTTATTTATGCGGGCGGTTCGGGCTTGGCGTCAGAGAGTGTAGAGACGCGCCATGGCGCGTCTCTACAATGGTGCCGAAAGTCCTAATCGATGTGTCTACTGCTATAATTAAACCCGCCCCGACTCAGGTTTCTAGACTTGCCGTAAAAAGTTACAGTGGAAGCAGGTGCAGCATGAGTCCTTTTGTTGGTGTTTGTGAAGAGTTACTCACGGAAACGGAGTTAAGAGAATTAGTGGAACAGCTAGCGACGACGCCGAGTTATTATTTTCTGCGCTGGAGTCATCAAGTGAGTGGAATTGTGGAAAAATTACCGGATGATTTTCCCTCTCCCGAAGGACAGATGTTTAATTGCGATCGCGAATTGCGCTGGAAATGCCAATCTGAGCGTTATAGCGTCCTGGTTTTATCGAATACGGGTGAGGTTCCGGGCTTTAAATCGATTATACAAGACCGCATAGATATCGGTGAGTCTGAGAAGAAAAACTATTGGAAAACTGAACAACGCCCAGCTTATGGGTATCCTAGCAATGAAACCCGATTTCCGCGATCGCTTATTTATCCGGAGAGTCTGGATGTGAGAAATACTTCCCCTAATCAGCCGAAATTAGCCCAGCGTTATTTTATCGCTCAACCCACCGCAACGGTGCATTTTGTAGCTTTAACTGTGGAGAGGTCAACATGAGTTATAATAAACCCCGTCCCCGCTCTCAACCCTCCCAAATTACTGCCCCAAAACCCTATCATCTCATCCCTTTACCGAAACAGAAGCCGCAATTAAAACCGCCTAAAGGACAAGATCAATATTATCGCGATCACGTTCATGGAACATTACATCTACAATTAACGGTTCAAACTGGATTACACGTTTCTACGGGAGTTGTCGCCCTGGGAACGGATGTGGGACAAAAGTCGATTCCTTTGATTAAAACGATGATTCAGGGAAGCGCCGGACAGTTAATGATTCCCGGTAGTTCGCTTAAAGGTGTGGTACGGTCTACCTATGAAGCGATTACCCGTAGTTGTTTGTGTAAAACCAAGGCAAAATCGAATCAAATCCCCCCAGGCTATCAGGAATGTCGTGATCAAACTAAACTTTGTCCGGCTTGTCGGGTATTTGGGGCGCTGAATTGGCAAGGGTTAATTCAGTTTAATGATGCTGAGTGTGAATTAACTGAATTTCGCCCCGGATTTATGCCTTCTCTCTATCGTCCTCATCCTGATGAATACCCAGGTTATTTTAACCAAGGAAAGGTGGCGGGACGTAAGTTTTATTATCACACGAATCGGGCTATCGATAAAGGACAACAGCAGGGAATATCAGTACAACAAGCCGTGAAAACGGTTGGTTTTAGCACATCATTACCCTATCGAAACTTAACCAAAGGGGAACTGGGAACCCTACTGATTGTACTCGGACAAGATAAACTGAATGCAATTGCACTTAAAGTGGGTGGCGGTAAACCGATTGGAATGGGGACAATGACGGTTGAGGTAACGAGTGTAGAATCTGTCGATAATATACGCGATCGCTATTTATCCTACCAAACCCAATCCCAACCCCTTACTGGAAAACCCTTGCAACAGTTTATCCAACAAGCAATTCAGGCGGCGCATCGAGAATTAGTGCAATCCCAGCCATTACAGGAATTAGTCAAGGTATTGGGATATCCTACAGATAGAGAACCGCCGGAGGGAATGTATTAGAAAACCTAACCCCCCAACCCCCAAAACAACTCCCCTCTCCTCGCAGGAGAGGGGCTGGGGGAGAGGTTCTTTCCAGATTATTACCTCAGTGCAGTTTAGCCTTTTAACTTAATTTTATCAATCCCTTCTGTATGGTAGTAACTGAAGACTTAACCGAAGTCCAGTGGCAAATTGCCCACGCGATCGCGCAAACTCTGGTTCAAGCAGATACAGACGCCAATGAACTGGGAAAAGCGATCGCCTATCTTCGCAATTACGCCAACCAAGACGGAACAAAATTGTTTGATTATCTCAAAACATTGGTCAGAAATGGCAGACAAATTGGACATAGTAAGCGAACGTCTAACTATTACCAAGCGATTGACAATGCTTGTAACCAATACCTAAAAGCCTATCAAGATAATCCCCCAGTCATGTTACATATTTTAGGCTGGTCTTATCGGCTAATGCGCTATTACCAAAACGCTGAACCTGTTGGCGAAATTAGCGCCCCCGTTGTTGAGTCAGCGCGTCAAGCTGAAATTGCTGAGGTGGTTAGCACTCATGATTTTAAAGTGGGTCAAGTCTTGGACGCGACGGTTACAGCTATTAAAGGAAATAAAGTAACATATACGATTCTGGAAACGATTAAATTAACGGAAAAAGAGCCAAAAAAGGCGAAATTGCTCTCTGAAGGGCAAATGGTCAAAGTTGAGGTTGTGTCTCTCAAGGAAGATGGAAGTCTCAAAAAGGTGAAATGCGTTGGGTAAAAGAACTTTTGTGGTGGTCATTGAGATTGCTCTGAGATTAAGATAGAAGGTAAGCTCATGGTCAAAACGTGAGTTGGTAAAAATTGATACATATTCGGGAGTAAAGATGTCTGAATAAGCACTCAAAATCGACTCAACTGTTGCAAGCAACTTCTAGCTGGCGTATTTAACAATAGGTAACGAACAATGCAAAAAGACTCGAAGTCATTGGTGGCTGACCCTGTAGCAGGTTTAGCCAAATTAGATTTATCTGCACAGCCATCACCGGATGGTCATGACTTTACGCTCCAAGATGACGTACCGGACAACAATCTACACCCGTTGGTTTTGACGGATAAGTTCAAAGAAAACCTGAAACACTCGAAGCAGACGCAAAACCCCGCAAATTTCCAACCTAAAAAATCCTTTTGTTCTTGGAAGCATTTGCGGAAACTTCAGATACTGGTGGCAATTTTCTCAGCGCTCATCGTTGGCGCTAATAACCTTGTCCAACTTTGGCAAAACTTGGATATGAGTAACCGCCCTGACTTGTTTTTCAACAATCTTGATGGGGAGCAAGTTAAGCCCGAGTCTGGTAAAGAGAACTAGACATATCTGGATGATACAGCACTTCGCGCTGCTATGAGGTACAGTAACAACAATGAGCTTTCCCAATTTCTTATAGCAATTTCCCGTCTAATGCGGTACATCGATAAGGGCGCAAGCCTTGCGCCCCTACATTCCGGTGTACCTCACGCGGTTGCCAACCGCTGTATCAGGGTAATCATCCTCCCTCACCGGGGAGAATTACTAATGTGCTACCACTCTCCCCGAATTCATACTGCTTTTTTGAGTTGATAAGCTGTTCGGCATTTAAACCTTAATGCCAACAAGGGCAAAATCCTTGGAGTGCGAGCATCTTGCTCGCTACTAATACCCAATTTAAATGCATGACAGCTTACCAACTTGACTTTTCGACCCAGTACAGTTATCTTTGATTTGGCTAGAGGAGTTAAGCTTCCGCAAGCGGTAATCGCTTGATAAACTTACCCCGCAAGGGGATGGAAACACGCCTCTAGAAGTTGACTCAACTGTTGAGTCGTCTTTCACCTCTTCCCCGCAAGGGGACGTTTGACCATTCTATCCGTCTAATTGTTAGTGGGTTACGGCGTAAATATTACATTAAAGGGTGACTTTCTTCATGGAATACCCGCCTAACCCACGATGGCGGACTGACACACCTTAATTGGTGGATTAGAATTGTAGGGGCGCATGGCGTGCGCCCCTTTTCACCGCAAAATCTATCCCACAATTTTAGCTGTGTCACGCCACGACTGGCTTTGTAGCAACATTAGAAAAGTGAAGATAAGCGAATTTACGGATCAATTGCGTCGTCGGGATGTAGATGTTCTCACGGCAATTGAAGACAATTCAGCCGAGTTAGCTGATGATGCACTTCTAGAACGTGCTGGTTCGCTGGGTCGAGTTTTGTTTACTCAAGATATTCGCTTTAAAGCCTTGGCTGAGGATTGGCAACGTCAAGAACGGCGTTTTGCTGGGTTGATATTTGGACATCAGTTAGGAGGTACGATTGGGCAGTTTGTGAAAGATTTAGAACTGATTGCTCTGGCGTCAGACTCTGGGGAATGGCTTAATGTTGTTGAGTATCTACCTTTTTAGTTGTGAGCAGTAGGGGGGTTTGACAAACAATCTTTAATGAAAGTCCGACTACTTCATAAATCTTCCATTTCCTGATAGAGTTCCTCCAAATCCTGCTGTTGAGTCCGCCGCGATCGCCGCCGATATTTCTTGGTTTTTAACTTGGGTTCGTACTGGGTTTGTCCCTTTCCTTTAGCTTTCGCCTTGAGAGTGGACTCGGGATCAGCTTGTTGGTTTAAGCGTTCCTGACGCGCGATCGCTTCCTCTAAGAACCCCAGATAATGATCATAACGTTCCCAGTCTCCCCGGACTGCACAGTTGGGTTCATCCCGATGTAAGCAATCACTAAACTGACAACTGGCTACCGCTAACCGTTGTCTGGCTTCGGGGAAATAATGGATTAAATCGGCTGGCGTGCAATCCAAGTCCGGCTGATTAAATCCCGGCGTATCTGCTAATAAACCCCCTTGGGGTAATTCAAACAATTCCACATGGCGGGTGGTGTGGCGTCCCCGTCCTAATTTTCCGGTGACTTCTCCCACGCGCAGGTTGGCTTCGGGGGCGAGTTGGTTAATTAAGCTAGATTTCCCCACGCCAGACAATCCCGCCAAGACAGTAATGTTCTGATTTAAGCGATCGCTCAGTTCGGCTAAACCGATATTATTGTAAACGCTGATAAATAGGGGTTGGTATCCCCAGGCGTTCAAGCGCTGCTGCCACTGCTGTTGTTCTTCTGGGGTGACTAAATCACTTTTGTTGAGACACAAACATACCTGGAAACCTGTCGATTCTGCCTTGACTAAAAAGCGACTCAGTTGATACGCATCCAGGGTAGGTTCTGCTAAAGCAAACACCAACAGAATTTGTTCAGCATTAGCTACAGGAGGACGATCCAGTTGGGTTTTCCGGGGGAGAACTTCGGCGATCGCCCCTCGATTCCCTGTCCAGTCGGGTTCCTCAATGACCACGCGATCGCCCACCATCACCCGTTGACCTATTTTTTTCAATCGGGAACGACGGGTACACAGTAAAGTGTTGAGTGTTGAGTGTTGAGTGTTGACCCAAAGCTAGGTTGATCGGGAACCTGATTTGTAGGGGCGGGTTTAGGGATTTGCTGCTGGTTATGGATTGTATCGTTTGTACAAAACCCGCCCTGGCTGAGTTTTGACTCTAATCGAACCTGATAGAAATTCGCCTGAACTGCCAGAACTGTCCCCAATAAGGGGTCAGATAACTCAGACGGTGGGATATGGACTCCCTCACTCATGCAGAGGCTTGCGGACGCCGCACTCTTAGGGCAAAGTAGTCTGTGTGGTCTTTGAGTGCCTCAATTGGATACCCTGCCATCGCCAGACTGTCGGGAACCTGTTCAATCGGTTCCCCCGGATCAAGCCACACTTCTAGTAAAGATCCGGGCGTCATTTGTTCTAGCCGTAGCTTCGTCCGCACAAAGTTAATCGGACAAGGGGTACCTCGTAAATCCAGTTGAGCATCGGGTGTCTGATTAATTGTCGATACCGTTGGCTTACTCATCCGCGAAACAGTCCTCCCAAAAAGCCTTCTATACCCCCTTGACCCGTGCGATCGCCTTTAATTCTTGCCAGCTTCTCCAGCAACTCCCGTTCCTCGGCTGTGATGCGGGTGGGTATGTCGATTTGAATCGTAATCAAATGATCGCCCCGACTCACCGGATTCCCTAATTTTGGCACGCCATGATTTTCCAACGTTAACACCGTATTCGGCTGGGTGCCTGGGGGAATCTTCAACTCCACTGGACCATCAACGGTATTCACCTGGAGGCGACAGCCTAAAATCGCTTGTAAGTAGCTAATTTTCAGATCCGACAGAATATTAATTCCATCCCGCTGAAATTCAGCATCTTCCTCAACAAAGAGGTAAACATATAAATCCCCTGGAGGACCCCCCCGTAATCCAGCATCTCCTTCCTTAGACACCCGGAGCCTTGTCCCATTATCCACACCGGGGGGAATCGTAATTTTCAGCTTCTTGGTTTCTTGTTGGCGACCGGCTCCCCCGCAGGTTTCACATTTATCCTCAACCACCTGTCCTTCGCCGTTACAGGTTGGACAGACGGACACTTGCGTGAAACTGCCAAAGGGGGTACGAGTGGCGCGACGCACTTGTCCTGAGCCGCTACAAGTCGAACAGGTACGCGGTCGAGTTCCCGGTTTAGCCCCCGTACCGTTACAGGTATTACAGTTTTCTAGGTGAGGAATGCGAATTTCCTTTTCCCCACCGAATACAGCTTCCCGAAATTCTAATTTCAAGTCGAGGCGCAGGTCATCCCCTCGCGTCGGTCCACCCCGCCGACGTGCCGTTTGCTGACCCATACCTCCAGCAAAACCGCTGAAGAAGCTTTCAAAAATATCAGCAAAACCCATATCCCCGAAATCGGCATAGCCGGCTCCAGCACCAGCACCGGAGGATACACCCGCCTCACCAAAGCGGTCGTATCGTGCCTTCATTTCGGGTTCGGACAGGATTTCGTAAGCTCGATTAATTTCTTTAAATCGCTCTTCCGCTCCTTGTTCCTTGTTTACGTCGGGATGGTACTTTCGGGCAAGGCGACGGTAAGCCCGCTTTATTTCTTCTTTGTCAGCGTCGCGAGAGACGCCGAGAGTCTCATAGTAGTCAGGCATAGAGCAATGCGGGAGGGTTGGATTACGTTACGGAGGTGGGTTAATTGCGATAGTTTGTACAGAGAATTGGTTTTATCGCCACCGATGGCTGATATCCAGATCACCTGCACGTCTATCTATTTTGGATAAAAAACCAGCGAATTGCTACTTACATCTAGGTATTACCTTAATCAACTGTTTCATAGTCAGTATTATTTACCGTTTCATCATCAAAGTTAAGAATTAACTCTTCTTCTTCGGGTTCCGATTCAGAGGGTTCGCTAACCTCTACGGGTGAGGCAAGTTCCTCCTCGCTTTCGCTAATTTCATCGGGTTCCAAATCGGGCGCACTCTCTTGGTAGACGGCTGCACCAATGGTAAACAGGGTTTGTTGGAATGATTCCAGTTGCTGTTTAACCTCCTCCACTGCCATTGAGGGATCTTTGAGCGCCGCTTGTAGCTGTTGCTTTTTCTTCTCTCCCTGCGCCTTCAAGTCCTCGCGTACCAACTCGGCGTTATCTTTTAGGGTTGATTCGTAACTGTAGAAGAGGCTTTCGGCTTGATTTTTCAGTTCCACCAGTTGCATCCGACGGCGGTCTTCTTCGGCGAATTGCTCGGCTTCTTGGCGCATCCGTTCCACTTCGCTACTATTCAATCCACCAGTGTTGGTAATCCGGATGCTTTGCTCTCGTCCTGTGCCTTTATCCGCCGCTGAGACGTTAAGAATTCCATTAACATCAATATCAAAGGATACCTCAATTTGAGGCACACCCCTGGGAGCCGGCGGAATGCCTGTCAGTAGAAACTTACCCAGGCTCTTGTTATCACGAGCCATCGCCCGTTCACCCTGGAGGACATGAATTTCCACAGAGGTTTGTCCGTCCGTCGCTGTGGAAAAGATTTGCGATTTACTGGTGGGGATCGTGGTGTTACGCTCGATAATTTTGGTGAACACTTCGCCTAAGGTTTCAATCCCCAGTGACAATGGAGTTACGTCGAGCAGCAACAAGTCTTCAACTTCACCACCCAAGACGCCCCCTTGAATGGCTGCGCCTAGGGCAACCGCTTCATCGGGGTTGACCGATTTATCGGGCTGGCGACCGCCGAAAAACTTACTAATTGCTTTCTGGACGGCGGGGATGCGAGTCGAACCCCCAACCAGCAGAATCCGGTCAATATCATCGGGCTTGAGTTCGCAATCTTTGAGCGCCTGTTTGACGGGTTCAACTGTGCCTTTGATCAAGTCGCTTGCCAGTTCTTCAAACTTCGCTCGCGACAATTCCATTTCTAGATGTTTAGGACCTGTTTCATCTGCGGTAATAAACGGCAGATTGATCGAGGTGTTTAACATGCTAGAGAGTTCAATTTTGGCTTTTTCGGCGGCTTCTCGTAAGCGCTGGAGCGCCATTTTATCCGACCCGATATCGATGCCTTCTTGCTCTTTGAACTCTTCGATCATCCAGCGCACGATCACGTTATCGAAGTCATCGCCGCCTAAATGGTTGTTGCCTGAGGTAGCTTTGACTTCAAATACGCCATCACCCAGTTGCATCACCGAGACATCAAATGTACCGCCGCCTAAGTCAAAGACAAGAACTTGGTGTTCTTCCTCTTGCTTGTCCAGCCCATAGGCCAATGCTGCGGCAGTGGGTTCGTTGATAATCCGCAGCACTTCTAAACCCGCAATGGTTCCAGAGTCTTTGGTTGCTTGTCGTTGAGCATCCGTAAAATAGGCAGGCACTGTGATTACCGCTTGTTCTACGGGTTCACCAAGAAAGTTTTCGGCATCCGCTTTCAGCTTTTGCAGGATCATGGCAGAGATTTCCTGCGGTGTATATTGATGAGAGCGGATCTGGACATCAACCGTATCGTCGCGACCCTTAACACAGTTATAGGGAACTCGCGATCGCTCCTCTACTGTGTCCTCCCATCGACGACCAATAAACCGTTTAATACTATGGACAGTATTTTCAGCATTGGGAACGGCCTGACGCTTCGCTAGTTGACCAACCAAGCGCTCATTCGATTTACCAAATCCCACAATACTCGGTGTGGTTCGTCCGCCTTCCGTACTGGAAATGACGAGGGGCTGACCGCCTTCGAGGACAGCCACGCAACTATTTGTTGTGCCCAGGTCGATGCCAATGACTTTTCCCATAGCGCTTCGGCCTATCTGATCGGTAAGGTTTTCTTTTTAAGGTGGTAATCTGTGCCTACAGACTTCACCTATCGTTCGCTCAACCGTGGTTTAGGGTTGATTTTTCTAGGCAGACACCTGTAGGGGAGTATCCCCGTGCCGCTTAACTTTCTGGTTCTGTCGAGGTTTCTTCCTCTGAGGTTACCACGGGCTCTGGAGCCGCAGCAACTTTAACCATGGCATGGCGCAATACGCGATCGCCCAAGAAATAGCCCCGCATAAGCTGTTCGATCACAATTCCTTCCTCATATTCCTCACTCGGCTGTCGCATCACCGCTTCGTGGAAATTGGGATCAAACTCCGTTCCTTCCGGACGCATCGGCGAAACTCCTAGGCGTTTGAAGCATTCCACCAGTTGCTTGTAAATGCCCTGATAACTCTTATGCACCGCCATCTCCCCATCATTTTGAGGTTTGATTTGCGATCGCGCCCGCTCAAAGTTATCGACCACGGATAATAACTCGCCGAGAGTATTACGCTTAACTTGATGTTCTAAATCTTCTTTTTCTTTAGCCGTCCGCTTGCGGAAGTTATCAAAATCCGCTGCCATCCGCATGGATTGGGTTTTAAAGGCTTCAAATTGCTGATTAACTTCCTCCATTTGGGTTTTGAGGAGTTCATTTTCCTGCTTTAAGGTTTCGATCACCGCGACATCCTCTTGCTGACCGGGCAATCCGGCGGATGTCGATTCAGCAGACTCACTCTCCACACCTTGCGCTGTCGAAGTTTCTGCCGCTTCGGTTGTCACTTCAGCGGTTGCCGCTTCTGCCGTTGATGGTGATTCAACATCGGGTTGTGTGCCAACCTCCTCCTCAGAAGTTGCCTCATTTAAATCGGGGTTATCTGAATTCACGGCCTTCTGCTCATCTGTTTGTTGCAACGTAGTATTTGGTTGTTTGTCTTCGTCACTCATAATTCACTCGTACTAAAAACTCAATCAATCTCCTGCTCCTTCAAGGGATGGCAACATTTACCTTGCCCAGATTAACGGCAAGATTTTGGGTAGGCTAAAGTCCCAGGCATCAAGTCCGGATTGCTACCTCCTCAAATCCTAGTACATACTGGGGAAAATTGTCTGTTGTTAATGTGTCTATTGATTCAATCACAGCTAAACAGGAGTTCTCGCCGTAGAGACATAGCCTGTTACGTTGAGGATTTTGGGGCGGAGGCACTCTAGGAGTCCGAGGAAACGGTTAAGATAAAACTTGAGGCGGTATCCCCATCTATAATAAGGGATAGAGTATTCTATCAGGGTATAGAGGACTAATTTTCATGAACCCTAACCTACTTCGTTGAGGTTAGGGATTGGCAGAGGGAACTTGCCAGGAAGTCATGAATAGGGCATGAGTTGGTAGGGGATAATCACTTCCGAACGTTTCTCTAGTTCGGACTCTATGTAGGTCTAGGAATCTCTAGGCACCCTCTAATTCCAGGACACACCCCTATCAATGCCTTAAGAGACGTAAACATTTACACGAGTGGATTATATCTATGAATCGTGTTCCAGTAGTCAGTAAAGAAGGAAAACCTTTAATGCCCACCAAACCATCCAGGGCTAGACGGTGGGTGAATGTTGGTAGAGCAGTGGGAAAATGGTCAGACCTAGGAGTCTATTACGTCCAACTCACCCGATCATCATCGGCTGAGGAAGTGCAGCCCATTACCGTTGGAGTCGATCCGGGCAAGTCTTACTCCGGTGTCGGTGTTCAGTCGGCTAAATGCACTCTGCTACAACTACACCTTATCCTCCCGTTTGGACGGGTCAAGAAACGGATGGAAACCCGTGCCATGTTACGACGGGGACGGCGGGGACGAAGAATCAATCGGAATGTCCCGTTCAAACAGCGTAACCATCGGCAATGCAAGTTCGATAACCGCAAACAGTGTAAACTTCCCCCATCCATTAAAGCCTCACGGCAACTGGAGTTGCGGACAGTTATGGAATTAGCGGCTATCTTCCCGGTGACGGCGATTGGTTATGAGCGGGTCAAGGCTGATGTAGATCAAACCCAACGCAAACGTGCCAAATCGGGCAAGGGCTTCTCCCCAGTGATGACAGGTCAGAATTGGGCAATATCCCAAATGGAAACAATCGCCCCCGTCTATGTCCGCGAAGGTTGGCAAAAGGATGGGAACGGTACATCCCAACTCCGAACCCAGCTAGGGTTAGAGAAGGATAAGGTTAACAAGTCCATAGCCAAACCAGAAACTCACGCGGTTGATGGGGTGACGTTGGCTTGCGGGTATTTCATCAAATATGTCCCGTTTACTGGCTCTAACTCCCACGGTTACACCCACAGGGGTAGCGTTAATGTCACTTCCTCTCCGTTTAAAATCATCACCCGCCCTGGTGCAGTGAAGCGGGGAAAAGAGTATGGCTTTTTCCGCCGTCAATTACACTTTGAAGTACCGGATAAGTCAGGGACAAGGAAACGTAAGGGCGGGACAATCACTCCGTTTGGTCTAAGGATCGGTGATTTGGTTAGAGCAGAGAAAGCCGGAAAAATCTACATCGGTTACGTTGGCGGGTTTACCGATACCAAAAAGACCAAAAATATCTCTGTTTGTGACTATACCTGGAAACGGATTGGGCAGTTTGCTCCTAGCAAAGTCGAGTTAATTAAGAGAAATAACGGCTTATGTGTAGCGTAAAAAATTGGATGCCTCCATTCTTCCGGCATCCCGCTATCCCTCCTCGCCCTACGAGAGTTGAGGGCGAGGATTCCCGCGAATATGTTGAATTCAGTCAGAATTCTATCACATTTAGATTATCTGAAGACTTGCATTTCACCCTTGCCAGGATATTGGTAACTCCAGCATGTTGGCATCCAACCTTATTCACGCCTCAACGTGTTTCCCAGCATGGGCACTCTGATCTAAACCCAGTGAGAAGGGAGCCATTCTGAGATCCGTCAAGCCCTTTTATTCAAATTGGCGGCAAGGCAATGGGGTTACCGTTGTCGCTTCCTCCAGTACGACAAACGCTAAAACTTTTAGGAATTCTGTAATCTTTAAGGAGATCGTCTCACCCACTATGACTCAATCCCCATCATCATCAGCAAGACGTGCCCTTGTTGTCAAAAACGATTTTTCGCCCTTTGGAAATAAACTGGTTCAATCAGGTTACGTTGATGACTCTCAAATGCGGCAGGCATTGGCAGAAAGCCGGAAGTCAGGACGACCTCTGACCGATGTCGTTGAATCAATTACTGGGCGTCAGTTACCACCCGACTTAATCCGTCAGTACAAGAAACAGCAACTGTTTGAACTCAAAATACTTTACGGTGTTGAATCCCTTGATCCGGAACTTAGCGAAATATCCGGTCACCAAGTCAAGGAACTGATCGAAAGCCTAATTCCCATTGACATCTGTAGTCGCTATCGTTTGGTGCCGTTATCCAAAAATGATGGTCAACCCCCATCGGTTCTGGTGGCAATGGTTGATCCGGATAATCTCGATGCCCAAGATGATCTCAACCGGATTCTCCGCCCTCAAGGAATTGGACTACGGCGGATGGTGATTACCCAGGAAGATTATCAGTATCTGATTAATCAATATCGGGATCAAAAACTGGCACAAGAGAAGGAACAGGAAGCCGCCAAGCAGACCAACATCAGTCAGGATCTTGATAATTTAACCCTGTCTGATGCACCCGAGGAAACGGAAGAAGACATCTCGAAAGTCGCGGGTGAAGCCGGTGGTGCCCCGGTAATTAACTTGGTGAATAAAATCCTCGCCAAAGCCCTACAAGAAGAAGTTTCTGACATTCACATTGAACCTCAGGAAGAATACTTGCGGGTTCGTTTCCGTAAAGATGGCGTACTGCGGCAAGCCTTCGATCCCTTACCGAAAAAAATCAAAGATGCCGTTGCGGCTCGCTTCAAAATTATGGCAGATTTGGACATCGCTGAACGCCGATTGCCCCAAGACGGCAGAATTCGGCGCATGTTCCAAGGGCGTAAGGTTGACTTCCGAGTCAGTACCCTACCCAGCCGCTATGGTGAAAAGATTGTGCTGCGGATTTTAGATAACTCCAGCACTCAGCTAGGTTTGGACATTCTGATCACTGACCCAGAAAGTTTGGAAATTGTCCGAGACATGGCAGCACGTCCCTTTGGATTGATCTTGGTCACGGGTCCTACGGGTTCGGGTAAATCCACAACCCTCTATTCTATCCTGGCAGAACGCAATGATCCCGGCGTCAATATCAGCACCGCAGAAGACCCGATTGAGTATTCCTTACCCGGTATTACTCAGGTCCAGGTACTGCGGGAAAAAGGCATGGACTTTGCCTCGATTCTCCGCTCATTTCTCCGCCAAGACCCGGATGTGATTCTGGTGGGTGAGACGCGAGATAAGGAAACGGCGAAAACCGCGATTGAAGCGGCGCTCACCGGACACTTAGTCTTGACTACGCTGCATACCAACGACGCCGCCGGTGCTATTCCCCGCCTAGATGAAATGGGCGTCGAACCCTTCATGGTGTCCGGTGCGCTCTTGGGCGTGTTAGCCCAACGTCTGATGCGGCGGGTTTGTACTGAATGCCGCATGCCTTACCAGCCTACGGGTGCTGAACTCGCTCGATTTGGTCTGTCCGCCTCCAGTGAAGGAGAAGTCACGTTCTATAAAGCCAATACCCTACAACCCGATGAAATTGCCGACGCTCGTGCCAAAGGCGCACTCTGTCAAAAATGTAAGGGGATCGGGTACAAAGGACGAGTCGGTGTGTATGAAGTCATGCGGAACACCGAACGACTGCAACTCCTAATCAATGAAGGAGCGCCGACCGAACGGATCAAAGAAGCGGCAGTTGAAGAAGGGATGAAAACCCTATTATCCTACAGTTTAAATCTGGTGCAGGAAGGTCATACCACGTTGGAAGAAGTCGAACGGGTAACGTTTACTGATTCCGGTCTGGAGGCAGAACTGAAAGCCAAACGCAAACAATCCCTCTCCTGTAGCACTTGCGGCGCTGGGTTAGAACCGGAGTGGTTAGACTGTCCCTACTGTATGACCCCGCGTTTCCGTGACTAACTGCTGCGGCTATTGATGAATTGTTTTTGGCTTCCCCCCAACAACAATTGATTAATCAACAAACACTGACAACCAACAACTGATTCGTATTGGGAGACAACGCCATGCCAATGGACTTAATGATTGAAGACTTGATGGAGCAGCTCATTGAAATGGGTGGCTCCGATATGCATATTCAAGCCGGGGCACCGGTCTATTTCCGCATTAGTGGCAAACTCCAACCCTTTGGGGAAGACCCCCTGAATCCCCAAGAATGTCAGAAGCTGATCTTCAGTATGCTCAATAATAGCCAGCGCAAGGAATTGGAGCAGAACTGGGAATTGGATTGCTCTTATGGGGTGAAGGGATTGGCTCGTTTCCGGGTCAATGTTTATAAGGAGCGCGGCTACTACGCGGCTTGCTTGCGAGCATTGTCCTCCAAGATTCCTAACTTTGATATGTTAGGTCTACCGGATATTGTCCGGGAAATGAGCGAACGTCCTCGGGGATTAGTGCTGGTCACCGGACCAACGGGTTCTGGAAAGACCACCACCCTGGCGGCAATGATTGATTTGATTAATCGCACCCGACCGGAACATATTCTCACCGTCGAAGACCCGGTGGAATACGTCTTCCCCAACATTAAAAGCTTAGTTCACCAACGTCAAAAAGGTGAAGATACCAAAAGCTTTGCCAATGCGCTCAAAGCCGCCTTACGGGAAGATCCGGATGTGATTCTGGTCGGCGAGATGCGGGACTTGGAAACCATTTCACTGGCAATTTCAGCCGCAGAAACCGGTCACTTGGTCATGGGCACCTTGCACACCAGTTCCGCCTCTCAAACAGTGAACCGGATGCTGGACGTGTTCCCCCCCGAACAACAACCTCAAGTCCAAGCTCAACTCTCCAACTCTTTAGTCGCCGTCTTCAGTCAAACCTTGGTGCCCAAGAAAAACCCGAAACCCGGGGAATTTGGTCGGGCAATGGCACAGGAAATTATGATTGTCACCCCCGCCATCTCTAACCTGATTCGTGAAGGAAAAGTGTCCCAAATGTATTCCGCTATCCAAACCGGGATGAAAATGGGCATGATCACCATGGAACAGACATTGGCTAATTTAGTCAAACAGGGAACAATTTCCTTTGAGGCAGCTATCTCCAAGAGTTCTAAGCCCGACGAGTTACAGCGTATTCTCGGCGGTGCCGCTGGAATGGCAGGTGCTGGTGCCAAAGGCGGTAAAGTTGGTGCCAAGACTCGTTAAGTTATCCGGGTTAGTTCTGTCGTGAAAAAAAGTAAAAACCATCACGGGATAACTAACCCTTCCCTTCCATCCTTTTTTCATTCAGACGCAAGCCATGCCTACCTTCATCGCTGAGGTTCGGGATTCCAAAGGAAACGCCAAAAAAGAGAAAGTTCAAGCTCTCTCGACGGATCAAGCCCGTGCCCACTTGCAAAATCAATATTCCAGTGTCGGTAGTATTCAGAAAGCATTTAGCCTGGAAGACCTGAATTTAGAGGCACTCCAGGAAATGATGACGAGCGTCACCGTCAAAGACCGAGCCGTTTTTTCCCGGCAATTTGCGGTGATGGTTAATGCTGGGGTCGCTATCGTGCGCTGTCTGGGTATCCTATCTGACCAATGTGACAATCCCAAGCTGAAAAAATCGCTAACGACCATCAGTAGTGAGGTGCAGCAGGGAACCAGTCTCTCGGATGCTATGAGTGAACATCCCGCCTGCTTCGACCAACTCTATGTCAGTATGGTGCAAGCGGGGGAGGTTGGGGGTGTCCTAGATGAAGTTCTCAACCGATTAGCCAAGCTGCTAGAAGATATGGCGCGGCTGCAAAACCAGATTAAGTCGGCAATGACGTATCCTCTGGTGGTGGGTGGCTTTGCTGTGTTGGTGTTTTTGGGAATGACCATGTTCCTGATTCCCATCTTTGCCGGGATTTTCCAAGAAATCGGTGGCGAGTTACCCGCCTTGACTGCCTTTATGCTTTGGTTGAGTGGTTTTCTCAGAAGCTGGAAAATTCTGATTCCGATTGTGGTGATTATCGTGACCACGGTTGTCGTTAAGCAGTACTACAAAACCCCAGCGGGTCGTCTGCAAATTGATGGACTCCTGTTGAAACTGCCTCTGTTTGGGGAACTGAATGAAAAATCATCCGTTGCCCGATTTTGCCGCGTTTTCGGTACGTTGACTCGTTCGGGGGTACCCATTCTCAATGCCTTAGATATTGTTCGGGATACAGCCGGGAACCAGGTGATTGCCAATGCCGTGGAAGCTGCCAAATACGAGATTCAGCAAGGGGGTTTGATCAGCGTTGCCCTGCAAAACGAGCAAGTTTTTCCAGGTCTAGCGATTCAGATGATTAGTGTGGGTGAAGAAACCGGGGAATTGGATTCAATGCTGATGAAGGTTGCCGATTTCTATGAAGATGAAGTCGAACAAACTGTAAAAGCATTAACCAGTATTTTAGAACCGGTGATGATCATTGTCTTAGGGGGAATGGTTGGTACAATCCTGGTTTCTATGTATCTGCCCATGTTTAAAGTCTTTGAAACATTGGGTTAAATCGGGCAGCATTTGCCGGATAGGGATCGTTGATTCCCATCGTCTGATGGTAGAGGATTTGCCACGTTGATTCAGCCACTCGTATAGCATGGCGGACATCAAGCCACTCTTCACGCATCACTGAAAGCCTGCAAGGTAAGGATTTTAAGCGTAAAGTTCTAGGGAGTGGTACTAACAACCTGAGCAACCTCTACTGATTCTCCACGACTGTTTGTGAATAGTATTTAAACGAATCAACCAGACGTTAGTAAATAGCCACTTATTTAAAAATGCCAGTTAAGCCATCTAATTACGAAACCAGTTTAGCCGAATATAGCCACCATCAGGGGGCATTAGCGCTACTGAAGCAATATCGACCTTACTTGGAAATGATTCCGAGTATGCGCCGCCCCTCAGAAAGTGTGATCACGATTCCTTTACCTATTATCCGCTTGCGCCATCTCCAATCCTCAACAGGACATGCTAATCTCAACAGCTTGAATGGAACGGTTGGCTTACCTTGTGATGTTGCCATGTTGATGTGTGATCCGGAATGGAAAATAAAAATGGGGGTGGAAATTCTCATTTTCATTCATCGCCCCCATGAAGATTTTTCGGATTTATTGAGTCGTTGGCGTCAGACGCAAGTGTTGCTTGATAAAGATTATGAATGGTTGATGCCCCCCCGCCATCAACATATTCTCAGCGAAGGCGTTGACCGCATTTATCCGTTATTTGTGATTTTCCCAGACACACCTCAACGAATTCAACGGGGGTTATCGGGTGCTTGTTTACCGTTTGTCATGCAGAGTCCAGATTATGCGATGGAGGAGGAACAATTAGAAAGCTTGTCTACTGAACGTCCACCGGCTTAGGAATGTAGAGACGTAGCATGCTACGTCTCTACATTCGGTCTTCCCCAATCCCCAATCACCATAGACTATCGAACAAACTGTGGCATCACTTCAGCTGATGTCAATAAACCGTAAACACCTCGTTGATGGAATGATATCCCGGCTTTGAGATAGCCAAAGGCAGGACCACAGACGTTAGCCGCCATACTGGTTTCGTCACCGAGGGTAAAGGTGTGGGTTGAAGTTTTGCCCTCAAAGGTGCGTCCGGTTATCTGGACATTGGTACTTAAGGGTTTTTTGGGATTGCGAGTATCAACAACGCCGCCGACGGTGACGCGATCGCGAGAGCATATTCCAGCTAATTCCAACATGATATCATCGGCATGTTCCATATTCTCTAAGGTGAGGATGCCATTGGTTTGATCCAGAAGCGCTTCCACATCGGCATCACTCATCTGACGTGCCTGTTCCACATCGTAGCCGGGAAGGTGGGCAATATCTTCTCGAATGGTGGCACGATAGGCGTCCCAATTGGCAATACCGACACCAAAGGTAATTTTAACGCTGTGTATTTCAGCATAGCTTTGAGCCGCGATCGCTGCCGCCGCCGTTAACAGTCCTGGTGTGGCACCACATCCCGCCATATAGGTGATTCCGGCGGCTTGGAGTTCATCTTTCATGGCGACTAACTGTTCTACCGCACTGGTGCGTTTGAGGGCGTCTACAAGTACCCCCCGCCACCCCGATTGGATAAACTGGCGGGCGACTGATGCCATAAACGTATTCGGCAAATTAGGTAGGGCAAGGAAATAGCCATCCACCGCCGCATTTTCGATTAAATCAGCAATCGTGTTATTGCTGAGAGTGCCTGCGGGTTCGAGATACCCCAGTGACCCTTGATTATGATACATTGCGATCACGCGATCGGGATCTAAACCCGTTGCATTATACGCCCAGCCTTGTTTATCAGCAGCCGCGACCCAAATCATCTCCCGTTTGCCCGCCAGCACTCTAGCCGCCGCTTGTCCTAATCCGCCAAAGCCTAAAATACCGACTCGAATGGGTTTGTTTACCGTAGAATCCATCAAATTCGTCTTATCGGTCTCACTCATAGCGATACACCTTAAATCACACAAACTTCCATTATCTCTCACCACTTCCCCCGCTCCCCCAGCTCCCTCTGCTCCCCCAGCTCCCTCCGCTCCCCCAGTTCCCCCACCTTTCCTGTGCCTCATCCCTATGTATCTTTTTGTTAAGAACGCAATTTAGGCAATCCTGCCGCTTGACTGGGAGAGCAAGATACGCGAAACTTAACAAAAGGTTAGTGTATGATACCAATCAAGTATTAATTTCTGTTAAGGTTTAATTCGCTATTATGCGAATAATAACAAGAGACTGCTCAACTAGCGAGATAGCTTGTCGTGTAGTCTCAGAGGCTGTCGCTTAATTGGTGTTACAGCACAGAACTGGAGGACTGACCCAACCGTTAACAAACTGATGGAAACCTTAGAATTTGTCATTTATCCAGATGGTCGAGTGCAAGAGAAAGTCACGGGTATCGTTGGCGCCTCTTGTGCGGAAGTGACTGCTGCCATTGAAGCTCAGTTGGGGCAAGTCGTCTCAATGGAGCAGACATCGGAATACTTTACCCAACCGACTCAGCAGTCGGCAACAGCAACCGCTCAAGCGACCTATAGCGCTTGGTAAGTTTTTTTGTTCATTTAGCGAATTTAACCAAAATGTCACATTTCAGCAACATCAAAACTCAAATCCGCAATCTGACCTCTTTACAATCGGCGTTAACTGACCTTGGCGTAGATTGGAAAGCCGGTCCGAGTCAAGTGCGTGGGTATCAGGGTCAAACCCGAACCGCCGAAGTTGTTATCGAACAAGAGAATAACTACGATGTTGGTTTTGCCTGGAATGGCAAAGAATACGAGCTAGTTGCTGACCTCCAATACTGGCAACAGCCTTTATCCGTCGAGGGTTTCCTCAACCGCATCACCCAACGGTATGCCTTTCATACCGTAATGAACGAAACTGCCAAGCAAGGGTTTCAAGTTGCCCAACAAGAAAAGAATCAAGACGGTTCTATCCGTTTAGTCGTACAACGCTGGAGTGCGTAATGTCTGATTTTTCCTCAACACCAGAGCGTTCAGGGTTAGAACCGGAACTCGGCGGCGTCTTCCGAGATGCACCAGAGCGTTCAGGGTTAGAACCGGAACTCGGTGGTGAGCTGCGGCAGAAAGGTGTTTATGTCGATGAAATCACCTGTATTGGCTGTAAGCATTGTGCCCATACAGCTCACAATACATTTTACATCGAGCCAGATCATGGGCGAGCGCGTGCCTTTCGCCAAGATGGTGACCCAGAAGATTTAATCCAAGAAGCAATTGATACCTGTCCCGTCAATTGTATTCACTGGGTAGATTACACCGAACTCAAGCAGCTAGAAGAAGACCGACAGTTTCAGGTCATTCCAGTGGCTGGATTTCCGATTGAGTCGGCTGTCGTAGCAACCAAAATGCGGCGCAAGAAAGCGCTTAAACAATATAAGTCAAAGTCAAGCCCAAAACAATAGGGTGTTCATTACAGTTTTTGGTATATAAATCCTCGATGGTTATTTCCATTGAGGTTTTTTGTTATGTTCGTAGGGGCGCACGGCGTGCGCCCATCGGCAATAATTTCAGCGGCTATAGGTCTAAGGCGGGACATTTTGGTTAGGAAGGGGAACAGGGAACAAATTTGTCTTGGCTTGGGTTGGTAGCCTTTTAGCTTATCGTTAGCCCAGGGTATATAACAGGACTTACGTACAAACGCCATTTATGGTATATGGTAGGGGCACGGCATTGCCGTGCCCCAACAGGTAGCGCCTGTGCTAATATAAAGGAGTAATACGTAGTTAACAGGGCGCACGTCGGTGCAGGGCGCACGTC
>NZ_JAVJUO010000087.1:0-34000 GCF_040220555.1 Coleofasciculus sp. C1-SOL-03 | reverse complement strand
TAAATAGGGTCTGCTGAATAAGTCTTGTGGTGGGGAAAAGGCTTTTATGCAGGAGGCAGAAGGCAGAAGGGAAGAGGGTTTAATCCAACCCACAATCGTTGTCCTAGGAGTATCTTTCTCACGCTAGGTGCTAGGTTTTTTACAAATCCTGTCTTATTTTCTTGCACAACAGCCGCAGAACAACTGCCTCAAAGCCTTGAAATATAAGGGTTTCCGACTTGTGCAGCACGCCCTAAATAGGTAAACGAAAAATAAAGGGTTTGGAAACCCGCGAAGGCGGGTTTTGTTTGTTTAGTTGCGGTTTCAACCGCCCTGTTGAAAATGGTATGTATAGCAGTAGACACATCGATTAGGACTTTCGGCACCATTGTAGAGACGTTGCATGCAACGTCTCTACATAAATGATGTGTCCTAACCGCTATGGCGGTTGCTATACTTAAATCGGCAAACGCTCAATATCTCGGTTTGAACCAATTACCACCATGGCAAACCCTTTAAACAGACGAGTTGTGGGGGCGGGATTAATCTCAAACTGTTCATCTTGACCAACTGCCAACAAGTTTAAGCCATAGCGATTCCGCAGTTGCAGTTCCATCACAGTTTTGCCATTAAACTCTTCAGGAACGGATATCTCGACAATACTGTGATTCGGGTCTAACTCAAAGCGATCTAAAATAGAAGGCTGAGTTAGCGATCGCGCCAAAGCACAACCCGCTTCATATTCTGGATAAATCACCCGATCCGCGCCAACCCGTTCTAACAATTTACCATGAACTTCTGAAGACGCTTTAGCCACCACATGTTGGACACCCGCTTCCTTAATATTGAGCGTAGTAATAATACTTTCCTGTAAATAGTTGCCAATCGCAATAATCACCGTATCAAACTCAAAAATTCCCGCCTCTTTCAACGCTTTGGGATCGGTGGAATCGAGTTGAATCGCATGGGCGGCGATTTGGTCGGTCAAGACTTGACTAACCAGTTTTTCATTAATATCCGTTCCTAAAACTTCATGTCCCAGATGGTGTAGGGAGGAGCAAACGCCTCGACCAAAACGCCCTAAACCAATCACAGCAAATTGCTTATTTTCGCGATTCAGCTTCCGCCAGAACCCTACAGATGACCAACTCACACCCTTGTCCTTTCCTCAATTAAATACTATCCATCATAACCCTACACCCATTAGATTAGCATTATCCTACAAGTAGATTTTCTTCCGGATAATGAATGTGGCTAGGACGGGGATCTCCCAGGAGGGTTGCCATAAATGCGATAATTCCCACCCGTCCGATAAACATGGTTGCCACCAAAATCAGTTTTCCCAACGCCGAGATACTGGCGGTAATGCCCGTTGAAAGTCCCACTGTAGCGAAAGCCGATACCACTTCAAAGAGGAGTTGAATAAACGGAACATGAGGATCAGTGATCGCAATTAAAATGGTCGAAATAATGACAGTGGTGACAGAACCAACCAGAACCGCCGTGGCTTTTAAAATTAGGTTGAGCGGAACCTGACGTCTGTACAGATAAACTTCCTCTTTTCCTTGTAAAATCGCCTTCGTACAATTCGCCAATACCCGAAAGGTTGTCGTTTTCATCCCGCCCCCGGTTCCGCCGGGACTTGCACCGATAAACATGAAAGCAATTGTCATAAATAAACCCGCTGCTGTCATTTGACTAATATCAATGGTGTTAAATCCTGCCGTTCTTGTCGTCACCGACTGAAACCAAGCGCTTAAAAGTTTATCCCGTAAACTTAAATTCCCTAAAATGTTAGGGTTATTTACTTCGACAAAGAAGAAGGCGATTGTTCCTAGGATTAACAGGAATAACGTTGTACTGGTTACAACTTTAAAATTCAGTGAAAAGGTTAGTTTCTCACGTTTATACTTGAAGATATCGCGTAACCAGAGATACAGTTCAAAAATGACGGGTTGACCAATTCCACCCAAGACAATCAGTCCCGAAATAATCAAAAGTAACAATTCAGAGGACTGATAACTCATTAAACTATCGGAAAACAAACTAAATCCCGCATTATTCCAGGCACTAATACTGTGAAAAAGAGATAACCACAATCCTTGATTCCAGCCTTGCTCTGGAACAAATACGAGTAACAACAGGAAAAACCCGGTTAATTCAAAAATTAATGCTGTGGCAATAATTGAGCGAATAACAAACGAACTTTTTTCTAAACCTGGGCGATCAAACGCTTGTTGAATCGCTATTTTATGGCGCAAGTTAAACTTCCGACGCACTAAGAGTAACATAAAGGTCGTGGTTGTCATATAGCCTAACCCGCCAAGCTGGAATAAGGCAAGGACAAAAAACTGACCGACACCCGAAAAATAACTGCCCGTATCGACGACAGCTAAACCCGTGACACAGACAGCCGAGGTAGCGGTAAATAAGGCGGTAATTGGATCAGTCCAGGTGCCATCATGAGTAGAGAACGGTAGAATTAACAGAAATGTGCCTACGGTAATCATGGCTAAGAATCCGAGGCAAATTGTGCGCGGGATAGTCATAAGTCGTCATTTGTTTATGTCATTTGTCAAAACACTGATTTCACAGATTTATTGGAGAGATTGGGGTAGGGAAGTGAGGGGTGAGTCACACTGATTACACTGAAAGTTAATTCCCTATATTTGTCATTTGTCATACTCGCTATCGCGAGAAGCAAGCTACGTCATTTGGTCGGGCGGGTTTTGCAGCCAAGCTAGGGATAACATTCAATATTAGTCCCTAAACCCGCCCCTACATACCGAACATTTGGTCGGGCGGGTTTTGCAGCCAAGCTAGGGATAACATTCAATATTAGTCCCTAAACCCGCCCCTACACACAGACGCTTCTTGCATCACGTCTGGAACATGACTCGCCCATCACTTCATCTTCCCCACTACCTTCAACCTAACTTAATATCATCCGTTGTCCTTGGTAAAAAATTGTCGCATCCATTGCCAAGCTTTAATCGTTACCTCCTCCAGCAAAAGCATTCCTACATCTAACCATTCTAGAATTTGTTCTAAGGGATGTTTAACATATCCTGTGGAAATTGCCTCCGTTTCAATCCAGTCGGGCGCGGGTTCGATATCATGGTTGTGGGCATAGGAAATAGGTTGTTCGGATGGTGAAGATAAGGCAGAATGAAAAGAGAACGGCAAAGATGAATAGGAGGGTAAAGAATCAGGCAAACTTGTCGGATTTTGCTCTGATAATGTCGCCGGAAATACCTTGACAACTGTTTCATGTTTTAAATTATTTCCTAATGTCGAAAGTCCTGGAATTTGTAATGCTATTGGATATAACAGTGGCGGGGAAGAGTTAACTATTTGCGTTTGGGTGTGAGTAAGTTGGTTGTGGTTTTGATCGACGTTTTCGGTTAGGTTAAACAGAGGAATCCAACGTAGTAATTTAGCTTGAATACTCTGCCCAAACCTAACAGATTGTTGTTGTGCATTGGGGTGTTTTTGATCAGTGACCCGTAGGGTTTCAGCTTGTTTATAGAAACCAAAACACTGGAGGATAGCACCAATAGGGTTGTTCCGGATAGCCAATTTTTTGACTGTAAAGTCTGGGAAACGTTGGGGTAACGTTGGTTGAACGTTTCCCTGCAAGCCAATAAAGTTAGTGACAGCAGAATTCGGTGTGAACGTGGGGTTTGGACACCCAAATAAATCATCCCAGGTTAACCATGGATCAGGTTCAGTTTTATACGTAAATTCTGTTCCAGGAAGGGTGACGGAAGTTGTTGAGTTAGCGAATCGTTGATTAATGTCCTCGGTGGGGTTAACTGAGGTTGTGTCTTGGTGATGGAATGGGTGAGAACTACGCTGACCAAAAAAGTAGTCGATCGCGGCGTAAATTAATCCTATCAGCCAAAAGGGATGAGATGCTGATGTCTGGGTTGGATCAGTTGACTGTCGAGAGGTGATAAACGAGGTTTTGAAGGTTTGCAGTAAACTTTGGCTGCGGTGACGGAGTGCGATCGCAACATGATTCGATGTCTGTAACGGGTACGATTCCCATTGGGCAATGGTATCATCGATCGCGGCTAAGGTTCCCCCTGGTGTCAATCGTTCCAACCAGGAATAGGCAAAGTTTTGGGGAATGTCGGCGTCTGATACGGGTTCTGAGAAGGCTGAATCCCTGACAGGGACTAAAGTAGACTCACCAAAGAGATTAATCGCGATCGCAACCGGACTGGTTTGCACCCATGCCATGAGTTGCCAGAATAGTCTGAAGGGGAGAAACAGAGAGGGTTTAGCCAAGTGACTGAGTTGGCGTTGCACCCTGGAAGCCTTTAAATTAGCAACTAAGCGCCACTGACGATACAGGGTAGCCAATTCCCAGCTTATTCTCGCCGCCAGTTTTTGCTGTTGTTCTGGGGTGAGGATATCCAAAATTTCATTAGCGACGGAAACCAGAACTAGGGTTCGGGTGGTGAGGAGGGTGGCTACACCTTGAATTTCTACCCGTGAGGATTGGGAAACCTGCGTAGGCAGGTTTTGTTTGTGTAGCTGCGGTTTCAACCGCCCCGTCGAATTCCATGGGCATGGTTCAGGTAGAGGTAAGGTTGCGACTTCCTGAAGAACCCGTTGAATCGGCGTATCAACAGCAGGCGGTTGTTCTGGCGGTTGGGATTGGGTCAAGGCTTTTAATCGAGTCCATCCCGTTTTTGCCTCTGCCGAAAGTTGCCGCCCCACGGTGAGACTGGCTTGAACCACCATATAGATAGGATAGAGGAGAATCTGCGTTCCCCAAACAGCCGCGACTTTCAAATGTCGGATTGCCCGTTCACCGCGATCGATGAATCGGCGAGAATGATGATTGATAAGATTGAACAATCGGCTGCGGTAGCGACCTGGGGTAGAAGCAGACATGGTGATGCAAGCAGAAGCAGCGATGACCTATTTATTATTCCATACTCTATCGCTTTTTTAGCGAATGTTTGTAGTTGCGCTTTAGCGCCATAAACGCTGGCATCACCCACGACAAACCTTTAATGCAGTATAGCCGGGAAATAAATTTCCGCGTCAAAGCTAAAACCCGTTAAAACGGGTTAAACGTCTTTAATGTAGTAAACTAAAGCGTACTTAAGCTTTTGCTTCCTTGGGTTTCAACCCCAGACGGATTAATGCGACAGATATTTTCGTAATTCTGATTGTTAACTATTAACTTTTATCCTTAATTCCCATGTCCCCATTACCATTCCTTTCTGAATCTATTGCTAAACTCCGCGCCTTAACGCAGGTAAATGTGCAAACCAATTGGAAATTGTGGTCTGAAGACCTACCTCTGGAGGAACTCAGCAACCACATTTTTGCCAACGGGTCAAGAGGTGAACTCAATGAAAAAGGCTATATTATCTGGTCAGCCGGACGCCAAGTAATGTGGTTCGGGCAACAATTTATCATTCCCCACGATTTACAAGGTTATCCCTTAGCCGGATTAACCTTACGGCTAGCCCTAACCTGGTGGGCAGAAGATGCCAAGATTTTTGTTAATGGTGAGTTAGTCCAACAAGGAGACTTATTTGATTCTTCCGCTAGAGTCCTCCTCAGTTCAGCCGTTAGTCCTGGGGAAATTATTACCGTAATGGTGCGGTTAGTGAGTCCAGGTCATGATATCGGTGGCTTAATGCGATCGTCCTGTATTTATGAATCAACAACCTCCCTTGATCCGGGATTTGTGGCGGATGAATTAACCGTATTACAGAACTATTTAACTGCCTTTGCACCGGAACAATTAGAAACACTGGCGGCTGCTGTAGCTAAGATTGACTGGCAGAGAGTATCTGATGCTAATCAGTTTACGCGATCGCTAACTCAATTGCGCCAAAATTTACTATCCCAAAACCTCACCCCTAACGCTACATTCCACCTACTTGGTCATGCCCATTTAGATATGGCTTGGTTATGGTCAACTCAGGAAACCTGGAATGTTGCCGTGCGAACCTTTGAATCGGTTCTCAGTTTACAGCAAGACTTTCCTGATTTAACCTATTGTCATACGACACCCGCCCTTTATGACTGGATCGAACAGAATCATCCCGACTTATTTAGCCGAATTAAACAACAATTTATAGCCGGAAAATGGGAAACAGTTGGCGGAATGTGGGTTGAACCCGAACTCAACTTAATTGACGGTGAATCCATTGTCCGGCAGCTTCTTTATGGTCAACGTTATACCCAAGAGAAATTCGGTCAAATTAGTCAAGTCGCCTGGGTAACAGATAGTTTTGGCTTTACGTGGCAATTGCCTCAACTCTTAAAACAAGGCGGAATCAACTATTTTGTCACCCAAAAGCTGCATTGGAATGACACCACTGAATTCCCCTATCACCTCTTTTGGTGGCAATCACCGGATGGAACTAAAATTCTTAGTTTAATGTCACCACCCAATATTACTGGAGTCATGGACACGAATCCAATTACCATGACCAATTATGGGATTAAGTGGCAAACCCAAACAAAAATTAAGGATATCTTTTGGTTACCCGGTGTAGGCGATCATGGCGGTGGTCCCACTCGCGATATGTTAAACGTGGCAAAGCGTTGGCAACAGTCTCCCTTCTTCCCCAATTTAGAATTTACCACCGCGTTGAAATATTTACATAATCTTGAGAATCAGTTAGAAAATAGGGAAGATAGGGAAGATAGGGAAGATAGGGAAGATATGAGAGATAGAGGAGATGAGGGCGGGTTTAGTCACATCAGGGTAACAAATAACGATAGTAGTAAAACCCGCCCCTACAAATTACCCATTCCTAATCCGATTTGGACTAACGAACTCTATCTAGAACTCCATCGCGGCTGTTATACCACCCACGCTGATCAAAAACGCTGGAATCGTCGCTGCGAAGGATTACTGTATCAAGCCGAACTCTTTGCCTCTCTCGCCACCCTAATCACCAACAAAGACTATCCTCAATCTCAACTAGAAACCGCCTGGAAAAACGTTCTATTTAATCAATTCCACGATATCCTACCCGGAACCTCCATTCCCGAAGTCTTCATTGAAGCCAACCAAACATGGCAAGAAGCCGAGACAATAACCCAAACCATTATCGCCGAATCCCTAAACGCGATCGCATCCAAAATCACCCTCCCCTCACCCCCTCACCCCAACGCCCAACCCCTAATCATATTCAACCCCCTCAACTGGCAACGTTCAGAACTCATTACTATCTCCCTCTGCGTCCCTCTGCGCGAACCTCTGCGAACCTCTGCGTTGAAAAAACAGTTCCCAATCACCAACAATCAAACCTGGCAACTATACGATAGTAACGGCGCAAAAATCCCCAGCCAAACATTAGTCAGGGCGGGTTTTGAACACAATTTATCATCAATAGCAAAACAAGAATCCCTAAACCCGCCCCTACAAACCGGATTTCCTATAAGCGAAGCGAAGGGTCAAACCCATCTGCTATTTCAGGCAAAAGATATCCCCGCGATCGGCTATAAAATAGTCTGGCTTTGTCCCACAGATACTCCTCCAGAAAACGATAACCCCAATCCCAATAACGAATTTATCCTCGAAAATGAATACCTGCGAGTTATCGTCAATCCCAATACTGGCGACTTAAGCAGCATCTTTGATAAACAAAACCAACGAGAAATATTAAGCGGTGCAGGAAATCAACTGCAAGCCTTTGAAGACAAAGGACAATATTGGGACGCCTGGAATATTGACCCCAATTACCATCAACATCCCTTACCGCCAACCCAACTGAAATCGATTCAATGGCTAGAACAAGGAAATCTGCGATCGCGTCTCCAAGTTATTCGTCAATTAGGACAATCCCAATTTTGCCAAGACTACATCCTGACATCAGATTCACCCCTACTTAAAATAGCCACAACCGTAGATTGGCAGGAACGCCAGGTATTAGTCAAAGCCGCATTCCCCTTAACCCTAGAAGCCGACTATGCCACCTATGAGATTCCCTGCGGCGCCATCCAACGCCCCACCAAACCCCAAACCCCCGCCGAAAAAGCCAAATGGGAGGTTCCCGCCTTACGTTGGGCGGATTTGGCTGATGAAACTTACGGCGTGAGTCTACTCAATGATTGTAAATACGGCTATGACGCCCAACCCTCTCAACTCCGATTAACCCTACTCAAAAGTCCCATGTGGCCCCATCCCGATGCCGATCGCGGAATTCACCACTTCACTTACGCCGTTTATCCTCATGCGGGAACTTGGCAAGCGGCGAAAACGGTTCAGCGAGGATATGAGTTAAATTTCCCCCTGCAAGTCGTCCGGCTAGAAGATACGGCGAATCAGGATGTTAACGCTTTGCCCCCCAGGGGTTCCTTGCTAGAGTTATCGGCAGAAAATTTAGTGGTGATGGCGTTCAAGCGATCGCAAGATAATCCCCACCGTTGGATTCTGCGGTGTTATGAATGTCAGGGAGAAGAAGCGGAATTCTCGTTAAATAGTGATTTAGGGTTGGCGATAGAGGGTTGCGTTGATTTGTTAGAACGTCCTGTGGATCAGTCTCCAGAATCCCCAACGCTGCAAGCCTTGAGGATAGCGCCTTGGCAGATTCGGAGTTACGCGATCGTTGAGAAAACATAAATTGCTTGTCGGGTGGGTTAGAAAGAATATAAATCTACCCTTCTTCTGCTACTATTTTCCTTAAATTTCGGGCTTGCTTAAGGTGTGGTTCTTGAGTGTAAGCAGGATGTTGTATGTTATCCTGACGTATCCAATCAGCTATTTCCTCAAGTAAGGGAAAATTTTTGACCTCTATCGGCTGAGAACTACTGATAGCTGGTTTTAATTCTCTCTCAATTAAAGTGGCAAGCCACCAAGACATGGCAAATGCAAAGGGTGTTCTACCTTGTTCTTCACACAAGCTTTGTAGCAGTTCTGTAAGTTCACGATCTACATCAAAGATGTTAAGTGACTGACTGTATCTTCTGGCTGCTTTCATAGATTGTTTAATTTGACTGAAAAGCTGGTTTTCAATTGTTTTCACTATTTCTAACCATCTATCTGGAATTTGGTAGGCATCACAGTATGCGTCGATACAGTCACGGAGATTTTGTCCTTTACGTGGCTTAAGTTCCATCAAACTTATAGACCTATAGCCTTTTTCTAGTTCAAGCTTTAAATAAGTTAAGTCTCCAAGTCCACAATCTTTGTATATCAAAAATATATCTTCTAATTGACGTCGATTCCCTGAGTTTCTCTGAAGTACGTCATGATTTTTCTTTACCCTTAACGAATTACAATCACTACAGGTAGGAACTAAGTTAAAAGGATGACAAGAAAGGTGTGGATAAAGGCTAATGGGAAGATAATGGTCAACTTGGGTACAACTAGATGAAAAGGGTGAAAAGTCACAAGCAGGGCAAACTTGAAGTTTCTTATTAGTTGTATTTTCAAAAAAATTAGATTTAAGGTTATTTTTATTAAATTGGGTTGCTCCTCTTTCTGAAAAAAAGTAATCAGGTAATTCTTGTTCTTGACCCAGATATTCATAGAACTGGCGAAGAAAGTCAGCGCCTGCTTGCTGCCAATCTGGGGCAGCTTTTTTCCTATATGGTGTAAGAGAACCGACTGGGTTAGTCAAAAATGCTAGCGCTTCTCGAAACAAACATCTGCTCCATTCAAGTTTTTCTAGACGTGAACCTTGAGCAAAATCCTCTAAAAGTTTACGCCTTTTTGAACCTCGCCAAAGCCAATCAGCAATTTGTTTATGTCGTCCTCGAAACCTTTTATATCCTTGCAGATAACGCTCACAGGTTTGCCGACTTAGAGTCTCCCTAGAAGCAGCGTATCTTAGTAAACGCATTTGTAGGTAAACTACATCCGTCAGTCGTTTAAGCGTGAGTGCAGGTAACTCTACTTGATAAATCATTCCTTTTCAATTGTTTGCAATTCGCGACGAATTAGATAGCTCCAATATCCTTGAGCAACGACATTATTCAGCAATTCTTCGAGTACCTCTCGCCGTTCATGGGGACTTCGATTTAATGAGTTTTCTAACTCTCGCTCAATACGGTGTACACTGGATGCTCCAGCAGGATGTGGCGCACCAAACACATGCACCATGATATCGCTAGGATCAGCTCCGAAGGTTCGCAATGTTGGATTAAATGAACTCTGCGTGTAGTTGCCATTCCGATCTAAGACGACAATATCTTCTTTGGGAACATCAGTTAATGTGATGCTGGAGTGAGTCGTAATTAAAACATGGCTATGGCGATCTTTGAGCTTGGCGTCTAAGAGTTGCACAATTTGACGTTTCCAGAAATCATTAAAGTGAACTTCTGGTTCATCTAGAAGAATCAAAGCTTCGGTAGTACCTAACAAAGTAAATAGACACATCCGACCTAAAAAACTACGTTCCCCGTCACTGAGCCACTCCAACAGGTGTAAGGGTGGAATGTCTAGATTGGTTTCGGGATGCGGGGAATTTGTCCGTTCTAGAAAGATATTGACTTCTCTCAAAACGGATTGTCCATTTTCATCGACATTAGCGAGTAAGGAGAGTTTTTTGAACAACTCCAAACCACTAGAGAAGTTGTTAAAAATATCTTTAGCAATGGAATGTCCAGTGCTAGTCAAATCAAACACCAATAAGTAATCACTTCCTTGATGCAGACATAAAGATGCTATCCGGGCTAAACTTTTGACATCATCCCAGTCCCCTAAATAAGCGGGATCGTGCGTTTTACGGAATTTCAGGGAAAAGCCTGATATGGGTTTTATATATACTTCTTGAAAAACGTCCTTTAAACCTGACTGATCCGAATTTTCGGCTAAATCGACTAATAGACTACAAAGTGTGAGTAAAGGAAGCTGATGGTTTTTGATAAACAAACAGCGACTCCCTTCGCTTGTGTTTTGTCCCTCCGTGATTCCCAAGTTGGTTCGCTTTCCGGGTAACTCTCGAATTGCTCGTTCGAGTTGAGACAAGTCTTGTAGTTCAGCTAAATTGCCACTGTCAAAACTTTTTGGGTCTCCACCCAAATCCCATTCTCCTTCGCTACCTGTTGTAAAGGCAACGACGAGTTCCGGTAAGATATCACGACTTATCGCAATAGGTTGGTCATTTTCCCAAGCTGAGGGAACTGGGGTAAAAATCATTTCTTCGGTTTCCGGATCTTCTTGGCGATTAGAAATTTTAATCGTGCGTTTTTGGTTATCCGTTCCCAGTTCATATTCCAGTTCAAAGGGATATTCAATGTAAGGATTTCCCTCTAATTGCTGCATTAAGTTCCATAATATCTTCAGCACAGTTGATTTGCCTGTGCCGTTGACACCAACGAGAAAGTCAAGGCTATAGTTGCGAGTAAAAGTTAGGCGGCGTTCAGTCGGTAGACAAAAGCGAATATCTAGGTCACGCAAGACCCGATAATCTCCTAGGTAGAGTCGTTTCAATTTCATATACTCTCCCCCTCTAATTCTGATTCGCTTCAGTCGAACTGCCACAAGTCTCGCTCTGTAACACGACGATAACACTGAATTGACTCATCGGTGCTAGGAGTTGTAATCGTCACTGGGACAATTACTCCCAGGCGTTCCAGGAGATCGATAGTTGAGCGAGTCATTTCTGATATCTCGCTGTCATCCGCTTGGATCAACTCCTCTAAGGTAAAGTGTACTGCGGTTTGTGGGTTATCTTGATCACGGCTATCAATTTTTTCTATTTTTGCCTGAATTCGCTCCCAAATGGTCTTTTGTTCTGGATTCAGTTTTTCAAGAATTCCCAGGGATGCTATATTTGCCAAGGGAGAAGGAAGTTGTTGATTGGCGATCGCAGGGAGTTCTAAGCGACCAAATAGGCTCTCAATGTGCCCAGACAGCTTTCTCTGGTTTTGGTAAATTTGGCTGAGGAGTTCAGCCGGAGAATCAGTCGAACGCGGTTCCTCCTGTTTTTCAACATAACGCTCTGGGCGTAAATCGTAGGTTGGCGCTTGAATCGTGTCGCACCGCACCGCTACACCGAGGAGTCTGACTCTATTGCTTCCTATAGCTTGGCTTTCCGGTAAAACTGAGATTGCGGCTGCTTTTACGGGTTGAGAGAATAGCCGCTTACCCGGATCAGGGTCTTTCTGTCTAAGTTGGTATAGGTCTTTAATTAGCTGCTGTGGATTTTCAACCTGTGAGGGTTCACTACCATCCAAAGGGATGCGATCGCAGATGCGCTGTTCACCTATGGGTGCAGTCTCAGTTAACAGGAATGCAGAGGTGGTTTCATTGTGTGGATAAAAGGTGACCGAGGTCAATTCTGTCGAAGTCGCTTGGCAAACAAAGCCCAATAGCGAAGTACCTTCAGCTATTCTGCTGATGGCTATTCGAGGATTTTGTTGGGGAAATAAAAGAGGGGAATTCGGATTAGTGAAAACTCTGGTGACAAAAGGTAAGTCACTTGCTGATGCATCGGGATTTTGAGTTAAGTCACGACCTCGACCACTAGGGTAGCCGTCCTGTTCAAGCTGCCAAAACCAGATTAGATTTTCTCCACTTTTTGAGGGTTGGGCGGAACTTTCGGGTTGACTCACAAGCAGCAGGTGAGTTTGTAACGGACTGTAGGGTTGTAAAGCGTCTTTAGGTAAGGAGATGACAGCTTCAAGTTTATAGTCAACGACTAACTCCCTTCGTAATTCTCTCTCACCTGTATTGTTACTAAATAGCAGACCGGAAGGAACTAAGATGGCTGCTTTTCCTGCGGGTGCGAGTTTTTGGAGGGCAAGTGCAGTCAGTGCGGTTTCGCTGCGGCTACTAACTTTATACCCCAGAGTATTTTCTGCTAATTTTTCATCAATCTTTTCACCAAAAGGCGGATTGATGAGTATGCGGTCAAAAGTTTTTGTAGCCAATTCTTCTGAACCGCAAACCTGAAGCGCATTTCCGTTGATCAAACGTGGAGTAAAATGATG
The DNA here is from genome assembly GCF_040220555.1 of Coleofasciculus sp. C1-SOL-03. Classification (NCBI taxonomy): domain Bacteria; kingdom Bacillati; phylum Cyanobacteriota; class Cyanophyceae; order Coleofasciculales; family Coleofasciculaceae; genus Coleofasciculus; species Coleofasciculus sp. C1-SOL-03. Next base: position 21,100 of record NZ_JAVJUO010000087.1, on the reverse strand, counting down.
CAGTCTAGTATTAGTCCAGGCAAGTCGTTTCCATTCCGGAGAAATATCAATACCGATTGTTACTCCATCATTGCTAGGATTAGTTATCTCGCGATCAATTAACAAGCCACCACTGCCACAAGCCAAGTCTGCCACACTATGATTTTTGAGGTCAACTTCGGCAAGACGCTGCATAAACTTGACAATGTGTCTAGGAGTCGGATAGCGTCCCCCTGGAAGCATGGAAGGTAAGCGAAAGAGAACATGATAGTCAAATAACTTAGCGGCTCCTCCTGCTTGTTCTGCTGCTTGACGGAGATACTTTTTAATCGCTTCTATATCTATGTTTAAGTCTCTAGGTGGTCTTTTAGGGATGTCCTTTTCTAATACAAAATTTTCTGGCTCGTTAGGTACAAGACTTTGGATTCGTGAGTCATCTGCGGAAGCTACTATTGCACCACTTTCTTCTAATAGTAATCTAACAATATATTCAATGATACTTAAATCATCGGTAATTCCAGCTTTTCGTAATTCCGACCAAACTTGATTAAGCTTTTCGTTGACGCTTGTCATAATCTATAGCTGTCCCTGAAATGCTTTCTCTAGAATTGACTGTTCTAATCGTTCAAGTAGTTTTGCATCTTGTTGCATTGTTCTCAACATTTCGTTAACTTCAGATTGAATGGAGTCTAAATAATGAACTAATTGATGTTGTTCCTCTACAGAAATTACTGGAAATGGAATATTACAAACATGACCTTGGTTAATTTTTTTCATTGTCGGACTGGCTCCAGAAGCACGAGATTGAATAAAATGGCGTACTTCTTTACTCTGTAGCCAATAAACTAGAAAATGGCTGTCAGCTTTTGATTGCTCCACTCTAATTCGCATCATCAAATCTGGATAGATGCAGGGAAAGGGAGTTCCTGAATAAATCGCTGCATGACCGACAAGTTCAATTGTATTACTTCGAGATATCAAAACATCTCCTGGTTTCAGCCAGTAATGTGCATTCGGATCAGTGGGTAGGCTTGTTCGCTTAAATTCATCGGGGTTATACTGAAACCTTAAGACTGCTCCCAGCTTAAGTACAGGAGTTCCATTGGGGTTATCATCACATTTTGGCGACCATCCGTTTCTGGGAGGTGATTCAATAACATCCATCAGTGGTTGTCTAGCTGACGGCAAATTTTCAAAAATTTCCTCCAATTTCATTTCTCGAAATCGGCTAGTATCCCGACGTATTTTGTCCAGAAGCTGGTGATCACCTTTCAATTCACCCAGCCAGGATTCGATGCGAGATACAATGCGATTTTGAACATCAAGGGAGAAAATAGGATTATTCGGATAAGGGATTGGTATACCAAAAGCATATACATCATCCCTTCCTAGACCTGGAATAGATGCTGCTCTGTTGAGTTTTTCTAAATCAATAATTTTTAGAAAAAAATAGACATATTTAGGATTTAAGTAATAGGGGAAATCATCAATATAGTAGGTAGTATCAATAGACCAACAGGGCTTGGAGGAATAGAAGATAGAACCAATAGAACCTTTACGTCCAACAACTATTACAGGTGCTTTTGTTAAGGGCTTACTATGTAAGCCTATTTGACCACCTGATCCAAAAACGGGGTACTGTCCATTTGGATTTCTTTCTCTTGCTGGAAGAGGTTTTCCATAGTCAAGCTTGAGAATATTACCAAGTTGTAAACTTTGCCAATTTTCAGGAATATCCAATAACTTATTATTTGATTTTAAGAAACTACTATTCATAGATCTTTATCACTAATCATTTTATGTAATTTTTCTAGTCTTATTTTAAGTTGTCGATTATTTTCTATTAAAGTTTCGATGATTTCCCTTGGTTCTGGCAAGTTTTCGTCTTCATTGCGACGATGATTTCTAGCCGTTAAATCATAGTCACGTTTTCTCAATTCTTCTAAATCTTCAGTCCAGCTATTCTCTGTAAGCTCTGGTCTAGGAGACTTGCCCTGAATGTAAGCCTTCATCTGTTGCCAAACCTGACGCGCTTCCGCAAAATGCTCATCTGAAATTGAGTTCACCTTGCTGAACTTCTTAAGTTCATCAGGTAAGGCTATCTCCTGATAAAGTACCTCCTTTTGTTGTTCCCCTCTCTCAAAAAAAAGCAATGCGGCTTTAACATCGGAATAGGGGGCAAATGTACCAGGGGGTAAGCTCACAACCATGAACAGATTAAAATCATCAAGCAGTTCTTTCTTCACAGTAGCAAAAGCCCCACCCCGAAAAAGCGTTCCTTCAGGTACTACTATCCCACAACGCGCCCCCTGCTTAGGTTTGAGCTTTTTCATAACGTGTTGCAGAAATAGGAGTTCAGTCGCGTTGGCTTTGACGGGGAAATTCTTCTGAATCCGAGTATTTTCTTTTCCACCAAAGGGTGGATTTGTCAATATCACATCAAACGTCTCACCAAAGAGTCCTGACCCATCCCGGATATCTTCTGCGAGAGTATTACGCCGTCGTATATCTGGAACTAAAACGCCATGAAGCACCATGTTCATTGTGCCAAGCAAGGCGGGTAATGGCTTTTTCTCCTGTCCGACATAGGTTTGACGCTGAAGAATTTCTCGGTCTTTTGGTGTTTTCTCCTGCTTCTGCGTATGTAAGAAAGCCTCCAGTAAAAATCCGCAGGTTCCACAGGCGGGATCGTAAACTGTCTCGCCAATTTGAGGATCAATGACCTCTACCATAAAACGAATCACTGGACGCGGAGTGTAAAACTCTCCAGCCATCTTATTTTCACTACCGAGGCGCTTGAGTAAGTCTTCGTAGATGTGAGAGACGGTGTAGATATCGTCAGGATTGGTGAAGTCAATCTGATCAACAATCTTCAGTACGTCCTTGAGGTTTTCGGGTGAGTCGCAGATAATCACGTTGCGATCGCGGAATATCCCAGCAATGACTTCCCGTTCCGGTGAACCCGATAACGACGCTAAGTGAGGAATGAGTTCACCTCGGACAAACTCCATCAACTGATGATCATCCCACGCCGCAATAGTACGGCGTCCCTTTTTCCCCAAAGCCTTTGTCACCCAGTTAGACCAGCGATACTGTCTACTGATAACCCTTGTATACTTACGGTTGGCTGATTTGGCTTCCTGTTCAAAGACATCTTCCTGTCCATCCAGGAATTTCAAGAACAGTAACCAGGACAGATGTTCCACATACTCCATCACACCGCCACAGTTATTGTCGCGGCGCAAGATGTCACAAGCACGCCAGATATCGTTGGTTAGTTGTTCTCGACTCACCTAGTCTCCTCGCGGTAATGGCGTTGCTGTCTCTGATTCTAAGGTTGAGACAAATCTATTATTTTACCAAAGCAGCTCGTCTTTTTGTATCTATATCTTTTCTGAGGACAGGAAAACCCCGAAAAGAGATTAATCTCACTCCTCTGTCTCCTTCTCAACGCCTGGATTCGGAGAAACGATTAGCCGCCTACGCCCAATTTGATCCACTAACTCACTTTTAGATTTTAGCCCCAATTCCTGCGCGATTTCTTCTAGTCCACGCGCCCCCGTCGGTGTAACCGTTAGATTGAGTCTTTGCTTGAGTTCATCCTGATCAACGGGGTTCCCCCGCATTCGTTTTTTTCCCTTGGGCATATCTACTGTTAGTTCACGCGCATATTCTGCACGTCATGCTAACATCTGGACTTTTTCGGTTGCGGGGTATTTGTTTTATGTTTGTTTAATGGATTCGTGATCGCGCAGACAGCCTCAACCCGAAACTCCCCAATCCGCCAACATCTCCCGACTGGGGAACTGCGATCGGCAGATTCTACGGCTTTGCGTCTCACCATTGTGGTTGGACATGGTGTTACCTGATTTGGCTTGACAAATGTTCCCCCAGTTCCCGGTGGCTGGTGGCTGATACGGCTTGGGAAGATGACCTGGAACCTTGGGAGGAAAGCCGATGACACCTCGTCCTATCACTGAACGCGAACAGGCTTTAATTGACCTCTACGGTTACTGTCAACTGGGAATGACGCCGCAACAGTTTTATGCGAAATGGCTGGTGAATCATGAAACGATGGCTTTTATCTGTTCCCGTTCCATGTCTACTGTTGATAGTTGGTTCAGAAGAGGTCGTAATTACCGCCGTCCTCAACAAGCGAGATTTGCGCCATCTCGCCTTTATGGACTTTGTGCTGGAACATTATGAGGAGATTCCGCCTGAACTGTTGAATGTGCTTTGTCCGGGTTGGGGGAATTTCTAGGAATTTAAACCAATCGTAACATTATTGTAGAGATATTCTGGTGGAATGTCTCTACAACTTAGAATACTAAAAAAACCGTTAGAGCGATAGGATTGGGGAGCAGGGGAGCCATGTTCCTTTCCGTGAAGCCAGAAGCGTCTGGAAGCCGATCTGTAGGGGCGGGTTTGACCGAGAATGTTACCCAAAAAACCACTAACGTGACTAAACCCGCCCTGCTTAGGGAACAGGGTATCATTTCCCAATCACCAATTCCTAATCCCCAATTTATTATTATTCGCATTGCCGATAACGGATGTGGAATAAGTGAAGATGTATGTCGGCATATTTTTGATCCGTTTTTTACAACCAAGCCTGTTGGAAGTGGTACTAAGGCTGGTGGGCAATGCCCACCCTACGAGATATCAAGGGTTTCGGCAATCAAAAGGGAAATTCGATTTATTAAGCACTATAGTAAACTCCCTTGATCTACCTGTTATGCCTTGGTGTTAAATCAGGTGTTTATTAATATAAACTAATTACTGGAGAAGAGAGTTGAAAAGTGCTAATGAAGCCCGTTTTGCTGTGAGTAAAATAGACCCGACAATTAGCAGTTTTATCGCGAGTGGCGCTAAAATCAGATTCAACACCAGACAAAGTAACGCAATGATCGTTGCCCCTACTTGCACTAATTCCTCTGCGACATGGGTATGAATGTAAACCGCGACGAGAGCGATCGCCAGAATCAACAGGGACGGTATAATCATCGAACAGTGCCTCTATACAGCTTGTGATGGTTATTTTGATTATCGACTACTTCCCCCAGTCAAGACTTCCGTAAAACTTCTTAATAGAACTACGCCGATTGGCTGAACGGCTAGATTGGTGGTTGATTACCCCCAGTTAGCGGTCATGTAGAGACATGCCATGGCACGTCTGTACTGTAGGGGCGGGTTTAGCCACTCAATTCAGATATCCACCAATAAATGAACAACAAAACCCGCCCTTGTGTGGATCAGGCACCCTAATTTGATACATTAAATTGGGTTCGTAGTCAAGGATGCTATCCGTGAATTTGGTTGGGTTTCGGCGCGTCAACCCAACCTACATCTTATAGTTTATGACCTCTTGCTTGACTCGTTGATACTCGGATTCAATTTGGGCAACGAGTTCACATAAACCTGTTGTCACTTGAGACTTGCTTAAATTTTCTAAGTCTTGACAAAGCTGGGAGAATTTAATCGCCCCTAATGCGGCACTCGATGATTTTAATGTATGAGCCGTGTGTTGCAAAGCGGCTAAATTATTCTCTTGCAGGGCTATTTTAAGCGTTTCCAACATGGCGGGGGTATCTTCTAGATAAATATCCATTAATTGATGCAACATCTCAGTCGCACTCTCGCCCATCATGTCGTGAAAGGTTTGTAAGACTTGGGGGTCAAGGGCTGACTCAGTTTGGGGTGCGGGTTCGGGCGGTTCCTCTGTCGGCTGACTTTGCGACAGAACCCGAACTAATTCATTGACGCGAATCGGTTTGCTGATATAATCATCCATTCCTACCTCCAAACATTTTTCGCGATCGCCTTGCATGGCGTTGGCTGTCATGGCAATAATTCGCGGGCGGTTTGCGGGTAACCATTGCTGGCAAATATGGCGGGTGGCGTCTAAGCCATCCATTTCTGGCATTTGGACATCCATGAACACCACATCATAAGGCTGACGGCGCAGGGCTTCAATGACTTCCAATCCATTCCCGGCGACATCGGCGCGATATCCCATGCGCTGCAATAACTGTAGGGCTAATTGTTGATTCACTTTATTATCTTCCGCCACTAAGATTCGCAGGGGGATTCGTTGCGCCAAAGTGGGATCAAGAGAGGGAGAACCTACAGGCGATCGCTTGATTTTTGTCGGTTGTCCACTCAGGATTTGCGTTAACAAGTTGTAGAGTTGCGATTGCTTAATTGGCTTACTTAAAAAGGCAGCAAAATTCGCTTCCACGACTCCAGAGGCAATCTCAGGTTTCCCCATGGACGATAAGATTAATAAGGGGAATTCTTTACCTTTAAACTGTTGGTGGATTTGTTCTCCCAAGGTAATCCCATCCATTCCTGGCATCTGCATATCTAGAATGGCAATATCATATTCTTGACCTTGAGACAGCCATGCTAACGCCTCTTGACCGGATTCCGTAGCTTGTGACAGCATCCCCCAAGACTGGGCTTGTCGGATTAAAATTTGGCAGTTTGTCGTATTATCATCAACAATTAATAGCCGTTTTCCTGCTAGGTGAGTGTCACAGATGGGTTGTTCTACTACGGCTGAATCGGGGATGGATTCAGACAAAATTGTAAAGTAAAAGGTTGAACCTGCCGAACTCTCTTCTCCGTTATCAGTGGCTATCCATCCCGCAGGCGGATTTCCGGCGACTGATCCGCCACTTTCTACCCACATTTGACCTCCCATCATTTCGCACAGGCGTTTACAAATCGCTAATCCTAATCCTGTTCCCCCATATTGGCGAGAGGTTGATGAATCAACCTGGCTAAAGGATTTAAATAGGCGATGAATCCGATCAGGGGGAATCCCAATTCCTGTATCTTTGACCGCAAATTGTAACTGATAGCGAGTGCCAAAACCGCCCTGAGGTGGAGACGTTGCATGCAACGTCTCTACATCCTCATCCGCCAAAATCTGGGCGGTTACGGAAACCAAAACCTCTCCGGTTGGGGTGAATTTAACCGCATTACTAACTAAATTCACTAAGATTTGACGCAACCGCGTCACATCTCCGGCAATCCAATTGGGGGTTTGGGAGTCAATTAAATAGGCTAATTCTAGATTTTTTTCGGCGGCTTTTGTCGTTAGCAGATCCAGGGCTTCTTCAATGCAGGTGCGGAGTTCAAAGGGTTGTTCCTCTAACTCCATTTTCCCGGATTCAATTTTTGAGAAATCCAGAATATCGTTAATAATCGTTAGTAGGGCATCCCCACTATTGCGAATCGTTTCGGCAAAATAGCGCTGATCTGATGTCAAGTCAGTATCCAGCAGTAACCCTGTCATGCCAATCACCGCATTCATCGGTGTGCGAATTTCATGACTCATGGTTGCCAAGAATTCACTTTTCGCTTGGGTGGCGGCTTCGGCGGTTTGCCTAGCTTTTTCTAATGCCACATTTTGTTCAGTTAATTGTTGACGTTGGCGGGTTTCCTGTTCCCACAAATGCGCCTGGGCGATCGCAATCCCGACTTGATCGGCAACGGCTTCGAGTAATTCAATTTCATGACTTGACCAATGGCGGTAGGAATCACACTGATGCAAGCCAATAATTCCATTGGGTTCCCCTTGATAGGAGGTGCGAATTGCCAGCATGGATTTTAATCCAATCTGACAACAGAGTTGGGTACAGCCTAGCAACAATGGATCGGCATAGACATCCGGTGAGGAGATTGCCTTGTCTTGTTTTAGTAACTGTTGAACATGAGGATTTCTCTGCACAGGAACTTCTAATTGGAGAATGGATTCATAACCCGCTTCTAAATATTCTGCCACTAAAGGAATGGCTGGTGTCGGTTCCGTCAGGTAGGTATGAATAATACAGCGATTGACGCCAAAGGTTTGACCAATTTGGCTGGCGGTGGTTTGAAAGATTTCTTTGGTGTTTAAACTGCGGCGAATTTCTTGGGTAATTTGCTTTAGCAGAACCGTTCGCATTAATTGTTGCTGAAGCGCGTTCTCGGCTTGCTTGCGATCGCTAATATCAATGGATACGCCTAAGACAGCGGGAACATCGGAGTCAGCGACACAAAAGGGGATTTTGGTTGTTTGCAGAATTCGAGTTTCGCCTTTAGCATTGGTAATCGTTTCTTCGGGAATATAAAGGGTTTCTCCACTGGTAATAACGTGCAAGTCAGCTTTTCGGTATTGATGGGCATCATCTACTGATGGGGCAACCTCTGTTTCTGCCCGATCTAGTAATGCTTCGACGGTGGTTCCATAAGTATCAGCGACGGCTTGATTGACCAAAATAAACTGACCGGCTTTATTTTTGGCAAAGATTAAATGGGGAACTAAATCAATGACTTGGCGCAGCTTCTGTTCGCTGGCTTTGAGTTGGGCATCTGCCCATTTGTAGTGAGTGATATCGCGAAGTGTGCCAGAGGTTCCAGTGATGGTATTATCGGGGGCAAAGGTTAATTGGGCATGAACTTCAATCCAGCGATATCCGCTATCTTTGGTGAGATATCTAACTTCATGCTGGCAATAGTCTTTTTTTTGTTCCAGTAAGGGTTGAAATAGGTCTACGTTACGTTGGCGATCATCGGGATGAATATACTCTAGGAAATTGGTGCCAATGCTTTCTCCTAAGGTAAAGCCAGTAATCTCTGTCCACGCGGGATTCAAGAATGTCCAGACTCCGGTTGCATCGGTTTGGAAAATGACTTCTTTAACGCTTTCAATCACTGAACGATAATTCTCTTCACTCTCCCGCAGTCGTTCTTCAACTTGTTTGCGATCGGTAATATCAATACAGGAACCAGTATATCCGGTAAAGTGACCATTGGAGGTAAACCGAGGTACGCCTGTCGCTAAAATCCAGCGATAGTTGCCATCATGTCGGCGTAAACGGTATTCCATGCGAAACCGTTTTTGGGCTTTAAAGGCGTTGGAATAGGTTTCGATACAATAGTGATAATCATCAGGATGAATCCCTTCTGTCCAGCCATCCCCTCTTTCTTGGTCTAAGGTGCGTCCGGTAAATTCTAACCAGGTTTGATTGAAAAAGTAACAATTACTATCCGTTCCGGCTAACCAGATTAAAACGGGGGCGGTGTCAGCTAAGAGGCGAAAGCGTTCTTCACTTTCTCGCAGTCGTTCTTCGGCGAGTTTACTTTCGGTAATGTCTTCAATTGAGCCTTCATAATAGAGAATAGTTCCCGATAGGTCGGTAACGGCACGGGCATTTTTGCGAATCCAAATTTTTTGCTTATCTTGGCGATAAACCTGGGTTTCAAATTTAGAGACGGCTTTATTTTTTTGAATGAGTTGGGTTAAACGTTGATGGTCATCCGGATTAACATAAAATTGTTGTTCAATATTTTTTAGGGACTGTAAAAAATGGCTGGGTGAAGCATAGCCGAGGATTTGGGCAAAGGCGGGGTTAACACTAATATAGATGCCATCCGGGGTACGTTGAAATATGCCCTCAACTGCATTTTCAAAGATACTACGATAATTGGCTTGACTGACACTTAATTGTTCATTAGCTGTCTGGAGTGCAGCGGTTCGTTCGGCGACCAGTTCTTCTAAATGATTACGATAGTCGGCTAATTCTTCTTCGGTGCGTTGGCGTTCTTGAATTTCCGCGATCGCCCGATCTCTCATGGTGCGATAGTTATGAACTTGTTGGGTGAGTTCGGTAACGTCTTGAATCGATAATAAAGCATAATACTCGCCATCTTTTTCACTAGGAATGGCGGTAACGGTGGTATGTTGAATCCGTAATCCTCCATCGGCTAAAGGCGCAGGAATCAGGTGGACATGAAGTTGGGAGGAAAAGACAGTGGGGGGTCCTCCAGTAAAAATTTGTTGGAGACGGGTGGTATATTTGGGATGATTCAGGTGGGGGAAATGATCGGTAATTTTTTGACCTAAGATTTGCTGTTTGGAGAGATGCGTCCAGTTTTCCAAGCAGCGATTCCAATATAAAACCACTAAATCCGATCGCAGGACACAGTTACCCATCGGGACTTGATCCAGGACATGAAATTGATGCGCCGCTGTTTGGATTTCAGTCGCGATCGCGGAATTATTTTCAGGGTGGTTTACGTGAGATGATGATAATACCATGTTTATTGAAAAATGCAATAGCTTAGGTCATTAATTAACCAATTGTAGGGGCGGGTTTAGGGACTCAATTCGGCTATTTACCCATAACTAAACAGCAAAACCCGCCCTTCCCCACCGATAATTCTGTAGGGGCGGGTTTAGGGACTAAATTCACCTGTTTACCGATAACGGAACAGCAAAACCCGCCCTTCTCCACCGATAATTGAATAACAAAACCCATCCTTTCCTAATTCATTATTTTATAAAAAAATTATTCAATCTATACCGATAAAGGCAATGCAACCGTAAACATAGTTCCTTCTCCCACTTGACTGTTTACCGTAATCTCACCCCCTTGTAAATCAACCGCCCGTTTAACAATCGCCAACCCCAATCCCGTTCCGGAAATATTCCCCACATTTTGCGCCCGATGAAACGCCTCAAAGAGTTTTTCTTGATCCGCCAACGGAATCCCAATTCCTTGGTCTTTGATTTGAAAGATAGCGGATGAATCCTGACAGACGAGGTTCACGGTCACGATTCCACAATTGGGAGAATACTTAATCGCATTCGAGATTAAATTCGTCAGAATATGCCGCAACAGCTTCTCATCCATGCAGACATTAAGGTTATGGCACTGATGGGTAAATACCAGAGAATGATGCTGTCCTAAACTCAACTGTAACTCCTCAATCAAGCCGTGGCAAAATTCAACTAAATCCAGAGGAACAGGCTGCAACTGAAGTTTTCCAGCTTCGGCTTTGCCAATCAGAGTCACATCTTCTAAAACTTGGACTAAATGTTTAACCGTTCCTTGAATACGATGGATATGGGTTAGCTTTTTATCCGGTGTCCATTTATGACCATAATGTTCCAGTAATTCCGCCGAACTTAAAATAGTAGTTAGGGGGGTGCGAAACTCATGAGAGGTCATGGTGACAAAGCGGGATTTGAGTTCACTGAGTTCTTTTTCTTTGGCTAAAGCTTTGCGAACCTCCTCTTCCGCTTGCTTGCGATCGGTAATATCAATTCCCACCGAAACCGCTGCATGTCCTTGTTGATATTTCTGGGCAACAATTAAGTAACTCCGGGTAGTATCATTGACGTAAGCTTCAATCACTTGACTAGCCGCTGGTTCAGGACTGGCGATGAATTGACGCATAAATTCAGCAAAGCTGGGACTGGCTTTCATAAAGCCCACATCTTGACCAATAAAATGATTGGGAGTCAAGTGAAACGTATCCGCTAGATGACGATTAACCCCCAGATATCGCAAATCTGAATTCACCCAGGAGACGAAACCAGGAACCGCATCAAAAACCGCTTGTAATTGTTCTTCTTGAGACCGTAAAGCGGCTTCGGCGCGTTGTCGTTCCTGGACTTCTGCTAAAGCGCGATCGCGCATTTTTCGATAGTCTTGAACTTGTCGGCTGAGTTCGGTAACATCTTGAATGGATAAAAGGGCGTAGTAGTCTCCCTCGGTTAAGCCCGGTATAGCGGTGACAGTGGTGCGCTGAATTCGCCGTTGTCCATCGGGTAAATAGGCGGGAATAAAATGAGGATGAAGTTGGGCGGAAAAAAGGGTTGGGGGACCCCCGGAAAAGATGGACTTCAGCCGCTTTTCATACCGGGGATGGTTTAAATCAGCGAAATAATAACTGATTTTTTGACCTAAAACTTGACCTCTGGATAGGTGTGTCCAATCTTCCAAACAGCGATTCCAGAATAAGACCACGAAATCGGATCGGAGAATACAGACACCCAAAGGCATTTGATCCAGAATGCCAAATTTTTCAGCAGCAATTTCTATCTCATGCATGGACGGATTAAGGGGTCATTGGTCAAAACACTGATTTCACAGATTTATTGTCCAGATGGGGGTAGAGGATAAAAGCTTAGTTACACTGATTACACAGAAAGCCTCGTTCTCTATCATTGGTCATTGCTCAAAAAAATGACTCAGATTACACCGTGGTTAGCATCGCGATCGCGTCCAGTAATACGTCGAAGGAACCGACTTCAAAGACGAGGATAATATCGCCGCGAATCTGAAGTTGTTCGATAAAAAACTGGGTTTGGGCTAAAAGGATGGTATTCTCCTGCTGATTGTCGCCAACGTTAATTAAGTTTTCGACAGTATCCTCGATGTAGCTGGGAATGGCATAATCAAGACGTTGATTGAGGACATTACTAATTGACCCAATCACACTGTTAATTAAGATATTGCCAATCTCGCTTAACGTACCAATGCGAACGGCGTCTAAATCCGGTGTTCCTAATTCTTCACCCGTGAGAACAGCGGCGAGAATCGAAGCACTATCGGTGGGAAACACTAACTCCGCTAAACCCGCAAAAGATCCAGAGAAGTCTTGGCGAACCGCTGCAACTTGTTCCCCACCGAGACGAGTTTCCATTTCAGATTGAAAATCCAGAGGCGACCCAATTTTAATATAGGGAACTTGGAGGCGAATCGGGGCTTCCAGCATTTCATTCAAGACGCTAGCCGCCCGACCGACACCAATATTAACGATTTCTTGGATCGCATCAATTTGATCGGGAGTTAAGTTCATACAGTCTCCTGAGGACAAGCTAAGATTTCACCCATAACGCGACGTAATTCGGCTTCTTTGGGGGGTTTATTAATAAAGCCTGATCCGCCTAACTCACGACAACGCTGGCGCACATTTTCTTGAATGTCGGCGGTGATCACAATAACTGGGGTATTAATTTGGCGATCGCGCAAGGCGGCGAGGAGTTGAAAGCCATCCATAACGGGCATGAGCATATCGGTTAAGATACAGTCGGGTTGATGTGCGATCGCCTTATCCAATCCTTCTTGTCCATTGGTGGCTTCTAGGGTTTCATGTCCATCGGCGACAAGGGTTTTCCGGATCATCCGTCGGGTAAAGGCGGCGTCATCAACGATTAGAATTAGTGCCATAATTTTCCTCGATTTGGGTTACAGTTTTTTCAGTTAAACAGTTGGTTAAAGGTAAGCTACAGCCCTCACCCCCAGCCCCACTCCCAAGCTGGGGAGAGGGGAGTAAGAGAATTCTTTTTTTCCCTATAAAAAAGGGAATGACGAATAGATAAGTATCCAATGTAAAGGCGAGTCGCTGGACTACGGTTCATAGGAAAACCGATAACGTTTATCGACTCGCCCTCATCCCTTATCCTGTATCTCCTTGTCTTTTATTGTCTAGCAAGTAGGTTGGGTTGAGGTACGAAACCCAACTCTCAACGAATCTGCACTGTTGATCAGGGCGGGTTTAGTAACATCAGGATGAAAAAAAACCGATAAGGGTGAAACCCGCCCCTACTCATCAACACTGTTTCATCCTTATCTTTTATTGTCTAATCCATGTCCGAGAATGTCATTCGGTGAAATCACGGATCTTTCTAAAACAGCCCCCTCAAGTTGGGTGGGATCACCGATAGCAGCGTTCCCTGCGCCACGATAGACTCGGTTTAGTGGCGAAACACAGACATATCTTTCTTCTGCTATTGCCTATTGCCTTTATCCACTATCGTGAGTTTCACATCTCAAATGAAAACACTATATAAGCCATTACTTAACTATCATGGATGAAGACATCAAAGCCTTTTTGGTAGAAAGCTACGAGAATATTAGCCAGATTGAGACGGATCTGGTCACATTAGAGAAAAATCCGACCCATCAAGATTTACTCGAAGGAATTTACCGTTCCTTACATACAATTAAAGGAAACTGCGGCTTCATGGCGTTTCCCACCCTAGAAGCCCTAACCCACAGTGGTGAAAATTTACTCAGTTGTCTGCGAGATGGACAATTGCAGCTAAATGCAGAGATTACCAGCAGCTTGCTGCAACTCTTGGACGCCATGCAGCAAATCTGCGCCCAGATAGAAGCGATCGGACAAGAAGGTGATGTTGACTATTCTGGCTTAATTCAGACCTTAACTCAACTGCAATCGAGAGATACGGGAGATGAGGGCGGGTTTTGTACCAACGTTACCGTTAATAGCCAAAAGGAAATCCCTAAACTCGCCCCGACAAATCCTGAAAGGTCAAAACTTCCCTGCGATCGCGAGGAGTTGATGTCGGCGTTGACAACCCCAAATACAGTTAAGTCAATCCGAGTCGATATCAATCTTTTGGATAAGTTGATGAATTTGGTCGGGGAATTGGTGTTAGTTCGCAATCAGATTCAACAATTCTCCACGCTGCAAGATGAAACCGCCTTTGTTACCACCTCCCAGCAATTAAACCGACTAACCACGGAGTTGCAAGAAGGGGTGATGAAAACCCGAATGCAGCCGATTAGTACAATTACGCGCAAGTTTCCCAGGGTGGTTCGGGATGTGGCGATCGCGACGGAAAAACAGGTGCAATTGGAGATGGAGGGAGAAGAGACGGAACTGGATAAAACGATTATTGAGGCGATTAAAGATCCCTTAACGCATTTACTCCGTAATTGTGTGGATCACGGAATTGAATCCCCAGATATACGTCAAACTCAGGGGAAATCCGCCACCGGACGATTACGTCTGCAAGCCTTCCATGAAAGTGGGTATGTAACGATTGAAATTTCGGATGATGGGGCGGGAATTGATTCAGAACGCTTGAAAGAAAAAGCGTTAAGCTTAGGCTTAATTACACCCAATCAAGCCAATCGCTTAAGTGATACCGACGCCCTTAATTTAATCTTTCTTCCTGGCTTTTCCACCGCTAATTCTATAACGCGCTTATCCGGGCGGGGAGTGGGAATGGATGTAGTCAAAACCGATGTAGAAAAGGTTGGTGGTACGGTAGACGTTCAAACTCAACTTGGCTTGGGAACAACATTTAAACTAAAAATCCCCTTAACCTTGGCAATTATTCCCGCCTTAATTGTCACCAGTGGAGGGGACTGCTATACCATTCCTCAAACTAATCTTTTAGAATTAGTTCGCTTGCAGGGAGAACAAGCGGATCACGGAATCGAATATGTCCACAAAGCCCCTGTATATCGGTTGCGGGGTAAATTATTACCCCTGGTGTATTTAAATCGAGAACTTGAACTCACAGAATGGAACCCGGAACCAGCCCATCCGCAATCGGAAACTATGCTGAATATCGTGGTTCTGCAAGTCGATAATTTCACGTTTGGCTTAGTGGTTGATGCGATTAATGATACTCAAGAAATTGTCGTTAAACCCTTAGGTAAACTCCTCAAAGAAACCCCTTGTTTTGCCGGAGCCACAATTTTAGGAGATGGAAAAGTGGCATTAATTTTAGATGTATTTAGTCTAGCATCACGGGCGGGGGTACTTTCAGATGAACAAAAAAATGCCTTAATTCAGCAAGAAATGTCCTCTCAATCCACTATCGAAACCGTGCAAATGTTACTGTTATTTGAAGCCTTGGATAACAGCCGTATGGCAATTCCCTTGTCGCGAGTGGTGCGCTTAGAAGAATTTCCCAGAAGCGCGATCGAACAAGTGGGCGATCGCCAGGTAATTCAGTATCGCGACCAAATTCTCTACCTAGTTAATTTTGCCAATGTCTTTCAATCTTTTGGTAGTAGTCAGCGCTTCAGCGCTGCTAACCCAAAAACAGCCGTATTAGAGGGTGATCCGCTGCAAGTTGTCGTCGTTGCTTGTCAAAGTGGACGCCAAATTGGATTAGTGGTGCAACGCATGGTGGATATCGTCATGGAAGACCTTTGTATCACAGGTGAAGCCACTCGTCCAGGGGTGCAGGCGATCGCGGTTATTCAGGGTCAAGTTACCGAAATTTTGGACATTGAAGCGATTTAATGTCATTGGTCATTTGTCATTATAAACACTTCCCTCATCATGCCTAAATCTCATCAATTCTGCACATTTTTCCTCGACCATTTCTTCTTAGGACTAGAAGTGGAAAACGTGCAAGAAGTTATTCGCTATCAGTCGATTACTCGCGTTCCCTTAGCACCGCCAGCCGTGCGGGGATTAATTAACCTACGGAGTCAAATTGTTCCGGCTGTAGATTTACGTCAGTTTCTGGAGTTAGATCAGGATGTCACTAAGATACCCGTTGAAACCCAAGTGGATGAAGATAGCGAACATCTCCCTCTCAATGTTGTTGTGCGAACGGCTGATGAGGTGATTAGTTTGCTAGTTGATGATGTGGGAGAAGTATTAGAAATTTCCGATGATTGCTTTGAGAAATCTCCAGAAACCTTACGAGGAAACGCACGGCAATTAATTCGGGGTGCGTATAAACTTGCCGATCAACTTCTGCTAATTCTCGATACAGAAAAAGTGGTGGAACTCACCGTTTTGAATCCGACGCTGCGGAATTAAAGACTATGTACGTCAGCAAGTCAAGGGCTAAAGAATACAGAAACGTCAAACTCATTCCTTAACGAATGACCAATGACAAAGGACAAAGGACAAAAAATAATGAACCTCGACCACCTCAAAGGAATTCACAAATTAGGAGAAGCCATGAACCTCGATAAACTCAGCAAACCCGGACGCTTGGTCTTTTTCCAAAATCAAGAGACCAATGGAAGCAATGGACATCATCACAGTGAAACCATGGTATCTGAACCAAACACCACCCCGACTGTTTCCCAGCAAAACCATGAAATTGAGGGAATACTCTTATCCCCAGAAAACTTTAAGGAACTCCTCCAAGCCCTAAAAAGTGCCAGAGATGGTAACTTTAATGCCCGACTCACTGAGGAAAATGGCTGGGGCGAAATTGCTCAAGTATTTAATGAATGGATGGGTGTAAACCAAACCGTTATTCATGAAATTGTCCGAGTTAGTAAACAGGTTGCTCAAGAAGGGAAACTCACCGAACGACTAGGAAACCAACACAAAACAACCGTATTAAAGGATTGGGAAAATTATGCTGGACGCTGGTTATATGGGGCTGAACCTGTATCTCCACCCCCCTATTTAAAAGGAGGATGGGCAACAACAACCACCGCAATTAATACCATCATTCACAACCTTGCCCAACCCACCCTCGCCGCCCAGGATGCACTGAAGGCGATCGCGGCTGGTGATTTATCCTGTAAAATGCCTCTAGAAATTGACAATCAGCCGTTAAAGGGTGATCTCTTAAGCCTGAGTACCACGATTAACACCCTACGGGATAATATCGAGGCATATACCAATGAGAAAAACCGTGTCGCCCGTTTAATTAGTGTCGAAGGAAACCTGAGTAGTCGCGCTGTTGTGGAAACGGCTACCGGAATCTGGAAAGACTTAACCGAAAACATTAACCAGATGGCGGCAAATCTCAAGGAAGAAGTCGAAAATATTACCCAATTAACCTCAGCCATTGCCCAAGGCGATCTCTCCCAAAAGGTTACTGCCAAAACCACAGGAGACTTCAAACAACTGACCGATAATGTCAATCGCATGGCAAGCAATTTAACTGCATCCGTCGGTAAAATTGCCTCCGTTGCTACTGCTGTTGCTCAAGCCTCAGAAGACATGAACCTGGTGAGTCAACAACTCAATGAAAATGCGGGACATACCTCCGGACAAGCCCAAACTGCTTCAGCTTATGCCGAAGAAGTCAACCGCAATGCTCAAGTGGTGGCGACAGGGGTAGAAGAAATGAGCGCCAGTATTAAAGAAATTGCCAAAAGTGCGGCGGATGCAGCGCGAGTCGCAACAACGGCGGTTAATATGACTGAAAGCACTAACCAAACGATTACCAAACTGGGTCAAAGTAGTGCAGAAATTGGTAATGTGATTAAGGTAATTACCTCCATTGCCCAACAAACTAATCTCCTCGCGCTTAATGCGACAATTGAAGCCGCCCGCGCCGGGGAAGCGGGGAAAGGATTTGCCGTTGTTGCTAATGAAGTGAAGGAACTGGCGAAACAAACCGCTAAAGCGACAGAAGACATTAGCCAAAAAATCGAAGCGATTCAAGGTGATACTAAAAGTTCCGTTGAAGCGATTAGTCAAATTACCACAATTATTAATCAAATCAACGACTTCCAAAACACAATCGCCAGTGCGGTAGAAGAACAAACCGCGACGACGAATGAAATGGCTCGCAACGTCGCCGAAGCCGCCCAAAGTACCTCACAAATTCCCCAAAATATCAACAATGTGGCGGACGCGGCTCAAAAAACCACCGCCCTCGCCAGTAACACGTTGAAATCGGCGGGTGAACTTGCTGAACTCGCGTCGGAATTACAAGCCCTAGTGAATCAGTTCAAGTATTAATTAGGGGCTGCTGAATAAGTCTTGTGGTGGGGAGAGGGAATAGGGAATAGGCTTTCTTGCAATGGTTTCGACCCCCTGTTGAGGTAAGATTCTGCGTTCGCCAAGCGTTTTGATTGTGTAGGGGCGGGTTTTACGACTATCGTTTCTTACCTCACCTAAATGTGACTAAACCCGCCCCGCACCTCCGCTAAAATTATGGAATAGATTGATGGTTAAATTGGGCGCACGTCGGTGCGCCCCTACAATTCTAATCCACCAAATTAGGTGTTCCATGCCAGTAGGGTGGGTTTCGACTTCGCTCAACCCACCAGCCTTAATTCAGTGACATTCAACCTAACGCCACCGTTAGCCTGTTAGGTTTCGCGGTAAGCGTTAGCGTAGCCATGCCCGAAGGGCTATAGCTATCCCGGAGGGAATCGCTCTACCTAACCGACAAAAATTATACTTCCCCAATCGCACCACAGACGTGCCATGGCACGTCTCTACATGATAATGCGTAAAATTCGCCTTTTAATCGTTGACGACTCAGTAATTGTGCGTCAAAAACTCAGTGAAATCCTCTCTCAAGACCCTTTTTTAGACGTAGTAGGAATTGCCGCCAATGGTCAAATCGCCCTCTCCAAAATCTCCCACCTCCACCCTGACTTAATTATCCTAGATTTAGAGATGCCAGAAATGGATGGCTTGCAAACATTAACTGCCATTCGTCAGAGTTATCCAAATTTGCCCGTGATTATGTTTAGTGCCTTCACCGAACGCGGTGCAGCAGCTACGTTAGAAGCCCTTTCTCTCGGCGCTCAAGATTATGTCACTAAACCAACAAAACTGGGAACAGGTGAGGCAGTTTCCGATTATTTAAAACGCGAATTAATTCCTAAAATTAAAGTCTTTTGTGCCGATATCTTAGGCGTATCTGACAATACACCGATCGCGCGATCGCGCCTCCCCAGCCAAACCGCCACCCTGAAACTCGCCAACGCCCAAGTTGTGGCGATCGGTGTCTCTACTGGGGGACCCAATGCACTAGCCACGCTGTTATCCCGATTTCCAGCCGATTTTCCCCTACCCATTGTGATTGTGCAGCATATCCCCCCCTTATTTAGTAAACGTCTAGCCGAACGCTTAACCCATCAATGTCACATCTCTGTCGCCGAGGGCTATGAGGGGGCTGAACTGCGTCCGGGTCATGCGTGGATTACGCCGGGAGATTTCCATGGAATTGTCGTGCGCCGGGGAAAAACGGTACACCTGAGTTTACACCAAGCCCCGCCCGAACATTCCTGTCGTCCGGCGGTGGATGTGTTATTTCGATCCGTTGCTAAGACATTTCCAAAGAGTGCGATCGCGGTGGTGTTGACGGGTATGGGACAAGATGGCTTGCAAGGGTGTCACCATATCCGCGACGCCGGGGGACATATTCTGGTTCAGGATGAAGCCAGTAGTGTGGTGTGGGGAATGCCCAAATCTATCGCCCAAGCAGGTTTAGCTAATAATATTTTACCTCTAGACCAAATCGCCGATGAAATTATCCAACTGGTTTGTTGAAATTCCTTGCATCACGAAACCTGTAGGGGCGACCCGCTTCTCACATTTAACAACACCAGTCCACTCAATTAACTCGGGTCGCCCTCTTCTCCAACCTCAATCAGGGCGGGTTTAGTCCCATTTCGGTGAGGTCAAAAACGTTAATAGTCAAACCCGCCCCTACATATTCAAAATTCGATATTCAAACAGGGCGGGTTTATTCCCATCTTGGTAAGGTCAAAAACGTTAATAGTCAAACCCGCCCCTACCTAACAATTAAACCTTAAAACAATGCCAATACATCATCAAGATTTTAACTATTTACGCCAATTAGTACGCCATCATTCCGCCATGGTTCTGGATGCAGATAAAGCCTATTTAGCCGAGTTACGCTTAACCCCTCTGGCGACGCAAATGGGATTTAGTTCTTTGGGGGAAATGATTGCCAATCTGCAAACGCAACCCTTTAATCAACGCCATGTCCAGGTGGTTGAGGGAATGCTGCTAACTGAGACATCCTTTTTCCGCGATCGCTATCCCTTTGACGCCCTTGCCAACGTCATTCTGCCCGAACTTTTAGCCAAACGGCAAACGCAACGAACCTTAAATATTTGGTGTGCGGCTTGTTCGAGTGGTCAAGAACCCTATAGCATTGCCATGTTACTGCACGAAGAGTTTCCGGAACTGGCGAACTGGAAACTCCGACTAATTGCCACCGATCTCTCCAATGAGATCCTCAACCGTGCTAAAGCTGGACTGTACAGTCAGCTTGAAGTGACACGCGGACTTCCCCTTTCCTTGTTAAATAAATACTTTCAAAATAGAGGGAACCAGTGGCAAATTTGTGATCAACTTCGCCGTCGCGTTGAATTTCAGCAACTTAATTTAGTAACCCATTCATTTAGCCAATTCAATCAACTCGATCTTATTTTTTTGCGTAATGTGTTAATTTATTTTGATTTAGCCACCAAAAAAGCCGTATTAGAAAAAATCCGGTCAATTCTCGCGCCGGACGGTTATTTATTTTTAGGCGGTGGGGAAACTACCTTAAATTTAGATGACTCCTTTGAACGGGTACAAGTGGATAAAGCCGTGTGTTATCGTCAGCGTTTATAGGGATTTTCGTTATACCATTTCTCTGTAATCGTGCAACGAATAAACCCCCCGGCTATCGCCGTCCCCCCTTGGTAAGGGGCTGACAGGTGTAGGTTTTTTATTTTATGGTTGGGACAAGACAAGGAGGGCAAGGGGGACAAGAGGACAAGGGAGGAAAACCGTACAGAATCTTGTTCGGTCAAGCTAACTTCTAAAAGCCGAAACGCCCTATTTTTCG
>NZ_JAVJUO010000086.1:0-19331 GCF_040220555.1 Coleofasciculus sp. C1-SOL-03 | reverse complement strand
TTGGTGGTGATGGATTTCGGATGGACAGGGACATTAACGGCGCCCGTGGGATTTTCCTACGGGCTTTGGGAGATATCCCCTCTCTAAGAGCTTGTCTTTTAGAGTGCATTGTTAGCATAAGTTAGCAAAATTATATCGGTTCCATTGGTTAGTTGTGACTGAGGAGTTGGTGAAATATTAAATAAAACATGGAACAACAGACAATTCAGGTAATTGGTGGTGGATTAGCGGGTACAGAAGCCGCGTGGCAAATTGCCCAAGCGGGTGTGTCTGTGGTACTCCATGAGATGCGTCCCGTGCAGATGAGTCCTGCCCATCATACTGGAGAATTGGCAGAATTAGTCTGTAGTAATTCCTTTGGGGCGCGATCAAGCGATCGCGCGGCGGGGTTGTTGCATGAAGAGTTACGCCGTCTGGGTTCTATTATTATCACGAAGGCGGATAACCATGCGGTGCCGGCTGGGGGGGCGTTGGCGGTGGATCGGGCGGTATTTAGCCAGGATTTGACTGAAACTCTGGCGAGTCATCCGCTGATTGAGTTACGGCGGGGGGAAGTGGCGCAGATTCCCCCAGAAGGGGTGGTGGTGCTGACAACGGGTCCATTGACCAGTCCAGCTTTAGCCGCCGACTTGCAGCGCTTCACCGGGATGGACTATTTCAGTTTCTTTGATGCCGCGTCGCCGATTGTGGTTGGGGAGTCGATTAATCAAGATATTGCATTTATGGCGTCCCGATATGACAAGGGAGAGGCAGCCTATCTCAATTGTCCCATGAATCGGGAGGAATATTTACGATTTTGGCAGGAATTGTGTCAGGCGGAAAAAGCCGAGTTAAAGGAGTTTGAGCAAGAAACGGCAAAGTTTTTTGAAGGCTGTCTCCCGATTGAAGAAATGGCGCGACGGGGGGAAGATACGATGCGCTATGGTCCCCTGAAGCCTGTAGGATTATTTGATACCCGTCACGGAGACTTTCGCGCCCCAGAAAATCAGGGTAAACGTCCCTATGCGGTGGTACAGTTACGCCAAGAAGATCAGGCGGGTCAGTTGTGGAACATGGTTGGGTTTCAGACCAACCTGCGTTGGGGCGAACAGAAGCGCGTGTTTCGGTTGATTCCTGGTTTGGAAAATGCCGAGTTTGTGCGGATGGGCGTGATGCATCGGAATACGTTCATTAATTCGCCCGAATTGCTGTATCCCACGCTACAGTTTAAAAGCCGTCCGACAATGTTTGCGGCGGGTCAATTGATGGGAACAGAAGGGTATACCGCTGCATCGGCTGGGGGGTGGTTAGCCGGAACAAATGCAGCGCGGTTGGTGTTGGGATTGGAACCGATTACATTACCGCCAACGACGATGATGGGGGCGTTATTTGAGTTTATTAGTTCCGCCTCACCGAAACATTTTCAACCCATGCCACCTAATTTTGGCATTTTACCACCGTTAGGGGTACGGATTAAAGGGAAAAAAGAGCGGTATGGGGCGTATCGCGATCGCGCCTTGGCTGATTTGGATTGTAGTCGTCGCTTTAGCGACGCACCTGTTTCATGGTTTTGTCGTGAAATTCCACAATTTTAGTTATTGGTGGGGAGGGCGGGTTTCGTTGTTTATTTATCGGTGACATCTTCAATTTAGACCCTAAACCCGCCCCTACAGATGATTGATGACGAATAAATTAATATAATGTCCTAATAATTTTCTAGAATTACAATGCTGTAAAAAATAATTTAACCGTTTGTAGTCGTCGCTTGAGCGGATGAATCATCGAAACGAATAACAGCCGATTAAAAATTTCCCAAGTATCCGTTTGTAGGGGCGCACTGACGTGCGCCCTTGCTACCAATGTATGTACTGATTAAGTTCGCGATCGCGCTAATTTTATGGGCGCAAGTCTAGCTCGAATGGTACTGAAATTTTAGCTGGTGGGCAATGCCCACCCTACGGTATATTAAAGATTTCGGCAACACCAAAATATTTCTGGGCGCAAGACGAGACGCCCCTACATTTCTTGTCGCTTGTATCGTAGATCACTCGACATAAATTCTACCCCATTAGAGTTGGTAGGATAAGCAGCATAATGATGACTCAGGGGAGTATCTCTATGCCAGAATCTAAAGCGCCACCCTCGCTAAAACGAGAATTGGATGTCCGGGGTGCTATCCTAGTCGGACTGGGTTCGATGGTGGGAACCGGAGTATTTGTCAGTATTGGTATCGCCGCCGGAGTCGCTGGAACATCGGTAATTTTAGCTGTTGCGATCACAGCTTTACTCGCCGCCTGTAATGGGTTAAGTAGCGCCCAACTCGCAGCGAATCATTCGGTTAGTGGGGGGACTTATGAATATGGGTATCGCTATCTTACGCCTTGGCTGGGCTTTACGGCGGGTTGGATGTTCCTCTTGGCGAAAACAGCATCAGCGGCGACGGCGGCTTTGGGGTTTGCGGGTTATTTGTTAAATGCATTGCGTCTGGATGCGAATCAATGGTTAGTCCCCCTGGCGTTGGTTACAGTGGTTATTTTGACGCTAATTGTCTTAGGGGGAATTCGCCGTTCTAACCTAACTAACCTAATTATCGTTTCCGTTACCCTACTCTCGCTGATGATCTTTGTCATCACGGGTTTACCTCATGTCACTGCTGCGAATTTTACTCCCTTTTTCCCTACCGACACCTCAGATAAAAGTGCGATCGCGTCTTTACTCCATGGTAGTGCTTTAATGTTTGTGGCGTATACTGGCTATGGTCGAATTGCCACGTTGGGAGAAGAGGTGCATCACCCACGACGCACTATCCCGATCGCGATTATCTTGACGATGATTGTCACGATGATCCTGTATATGGCAATCGCCGCCGTGGGTGTGGGAACCGTGGGTGTGGATACCCTTAGCGCCGCTACCCAATCAAACGCCGCCCCCTTGGAAGTCGCTTCTCGCCAATTTGGGATTCCTCTTGTTCCCCCATTACTCGCCCTGGGTGCAATGACGGCGATGGTAGGCGTATTGCTAAACCTGATATTGGGATTATCTCGCGTACTATTGGCTATGGGGCGTCGGCGGGATATGCCCAGAATTGTAGCGCGTCTGAATGCTGGGGGAACCACACCCTATATATCAGTGATTTGTATTGGAGTTGCGATCGCGGCGTTGGTTTTGATTGGTAATGTCAAAACAACCTGGTCATTTAGCGCGTTTACCGTTTTGGTTTATTATGCCCTTACCAACCTGTCTGCGCTACGGCTATCTGCCCAAGAACGACTCTATCCCAAATGGATCGCTGGGGTAGGATTAGCTGGGTGTCTTGTCTTAGCCTTTTGGGTGGAACCACAAATTTGGTTGGTGGGTCTGGGATTAATTGTAGCCGGATTAGCCTGGAAAACGATAGTATTGCCATTGGCTTTAGGTTCACGAAATCACTAATTCAGTGCAGCGATGATCGGCGATAAGGTGTCAGTAGGTGAAAGGGGGAAACGATTGTCCGGAGTCACAAACAGACGCCGCAGACGAATCCGGAAAAAATCATCAGCCAATGGCTGTTTGGTTGCATTAGGTACGATCGCCGCATTAATCGCCACGGGTGCGATCATTACTGGGGGGATATGGTTAGGACTTCGCCTGATGATTGATCCCAATGCGGCGATCTGGCTGAATCGCGTCTTACCTGGATGGACAAAAATTCCTATCGCTGATGCTTCACCCCCACAAACCTTGGCAACCATACGCGACGAATTGCGCCAAACTGGGTTAATTGCCGGAGAACTTGTATCCCTGAATACAGGACAACCCTATCGAGACACCCCCATCCTATTACCGATCTTAAAATCTCAATCAAACTGTCAAACCCATTGCCAAAAAATCGTCGAACTGAGACTTTATCAACCGATTGAATTTCAGCAAACCGAACTGGCTTATCAACTGGTTACTCAGCTTGCGATCAAAGCACCTGAAGAATATTTTGTCCTCTCTGCTGCCGATGTTATTAATGGCAGTGCCTCTCGTTCCCTCGCCTTTAGTCGATTTACCCCGTTAGAAAATCAAGCCCCCGCGACAGGATTTTGGTTTAATCTCTGGGGCGTTCGCCCAACTGATGGGTCGCCAAAAAGTTATGGGCAAATCCTCCATTACAACCCCGAACAAATGCACCTGAGTGTTATGCTGGACTGGCAGAGTCCCACGGATAACCCCCCCTATTGGCAACAAGTTACGGGTGACTCTACCCCGGAATTAGTGATGAATCAAACGGTGGGTTTAGAACCCAAATTCCAGGTCTACCAGGTTCAACCCCGCCAGTTTCTCCTCAATCCGATTCAACTCAGTGAAATTTCACTAAATACACGGGCTGATGATAGTCCCACCTATCGTAATTCCTTAATGTTAGCCCGGAATGGGTTATGGTCTTGGGCATATCGACGATTGCAACAAGAACAGAAAAACACGGAGTCGGCGACAGTTCAAGCACAACTAGACGTGATTCGACTTCATGCCCAATTTACCGAAGCCCAAGCCAACCAAACTTGGGCAAGTCAAGGACAACAAGTTCTCGCCTATCTGATTGATGGACGCTGGACAGATGCTTTACAAGTCTTTCAAACCGCCGCCGTTAATGGTTCCGCCCAAGAGATTGCTAATTTACTCAAAACCGATACCGAGGAATTATGGCGACGGGTAGAAGCTGCCCTAAATATTAGCCCTAATGATCGCACGGTTAAAACGTGGGGCGCTTTAATTCTCGCCGCCCAAGAAGGACGGGCTAAAGCGGTCTCTTGGTTACAGCAACTTCCATCCCCTGAATCAGAATCGGATCAACCTAACAATAATGCCCAGATTTATGCCTACCTGGATTATTTGGATACTGCGTTAGCAGAGGTTCCCGCCATCACCCCTCATTTCAGTCAAATTGTTGGTACTGCACAATCGGTTGAAACTGTCAAGCCGGAAAATTGGCGACAACCGGAAGCCAGAAATACAGCCACATTTCCCGTCGCTTTAACCGCCCCAGCTTCAGGATTCCAAAAAGCCCCCCAAGAGGTTTGGTATCAGGTAGAAGTCGCGGCGTTTAATGATGGTCAACGCTGGCGTCAAACACCCTTTACCGATTTACAATTGTCCACAGTTGGTGCAACTCAGCGTCTTTGGCAATATCTGGGTTTAGACACTGATCCATACCTGCAAATTGCCGTCTGGTCAGCGGAGGGACGCCAGGAGACGATCGTGGCGACGGTTCAAGGGGTGTCCTATCAAGAGGGTGTAATCAAGCTTTTAGCCGCAGGACAAGCCTTACCCAAGACCAAAAATAGTCGTCCCATGGCATATTCTCAAACCGCGCTACGCTGGCTAGAACCGGGTTCAATTAGCTTATCCGATTTAAACCAACTGCAACCGCAATGGGTCGCGGCAATATTACCAACACTGTGGCAGGAATTGGTTAAAAGTGGCAAGCGATCGCCTGAAGTCGAACCCACGATTGAGATGATGCTGCAAGAGATTGGACATTGGTTAGTACAGCCTCTGGATTTGACTGGGAATGATGAACCGGAAGCTGTTTTAACCCTGTATGAGGATCTATCGAATACCAATCAAACCCTGAATATCAAACGCCCAGACACAAACACCCAGGAGTATAAACCCCGGACATTAATATTTTCGGAGAAGGGGGCGTTACTCTACAGTGAATTTTCCACCCATCGGAATACATCACTGACTGCGATCGCGGATTTGGGGGATGGGGGAACGGCGGCGTTAGTTTTGGCGGGTGAGAATAAGTATAGGCTTAAGCGTTGGTCAGATCAGCGAAAACGTTTTGAGTAAAGGCAGATTGATCACCTTTAGGACTGACGCAAAGGCTCTATATGTAGGGTGTGTTAGCGTAGCGTAACGCACCTTTGCCCCTTGGCACAATGAGAAATAACTAAGATTATTAACCCTCTATGACGACCATCGTACAAAACGCCAATCATCAAGAGTTAGTCGGCTTAATCTGGAGTATCGCCGATAAGCTGCGAGGTCCCTACCGCCCTCCTCAGTATCGTCAGGTGATGTTACCGATGATTGTGCTGCGTCGTCTTGATTCTGTCCTAGAACCCACTAAGGAAGCCGTTCTAGCCGCCAAGACTAAGTATGAGAAAGTCTTGACGGGGGAGGCGTTTGAAAAGGCGATCGCGAAAGTTGCGATCGGGGAGAATCGCAAACAGCCTTTGTATAACCTCAGCGAGTTTACCTTTAAGAAGCTTTTGGGGGACTCGGAAGGATTAGCCGATAACCTCCGCGCCTATATTAATGGCTTTTCTCCCCTGGCGCGGGACATCTTCGATAAGTTTGACTTTGATAAGCAGATTCAGAAACTCGATGAAGCCAATCGCCTCTATGAAGTGATGCAAGCGATCGCGAGTCCGGATGTGGATTTGTCTCCGGCGCATCTCTCGAACCTGCAAATGGGGTATTTGTTTGAGGAGTTGGTGAGGAAGTTTAATGAACAAGCTAACGAAGAAGCCGGAGACCATTTTACCCCCCGTGAAGTGATTCGCCTGATGGTGAATTTGGTCTTTTGTGAGGAGGAGGATGTCTTTCAAAAAGGGATTTACCGTACCGTGTATGACCCCACGGCGGAAGGGGAATGCTATCGGTAGCGGAGGAATATATTAAACGGCAAAACCCGGACGCAAATTTGGCATTATTTGGGCAAGAATATAACCCCGAATCCTACGCTATTTGTTGTTCTGACCTGCTGATTAAAGATGAACCGATTAATAATCTGGTTTATGGGGACACATTAGGACTCAAAGACGCCAAGCAAAAGAGTAATAACTTTGTCCCTCACGATGGTCATAGTGATAAACAGTTTCATTATATGTTTGCTAATCCGCCCTTTGGGGTGGAGTGGAAACCAGAGAAAGATTTCATCGAGTCTGAATATCAAACCCTGGGATTTAAGGGTCGCTTTGGCGCAGGTTTACCCCGGATTAATGATGGGTCGCTGTTGTTTCTCCAGCACATGATTTCTAAGATGTACCCTGCACCGGATAAGGAGGGAGATGGGTCACGCATTGCCATTGTGTTTAATGGTTCACCTTTGTTTACTGGGGATGCGGGGAGTGGGGAGAGTAATATTCGCCGTTGGATTATCGAAAATGACTGGCTGGATGCAGTGGTGGCGTTACCGGATCAGATGTTTTATAACACAGGAATTTTTACTTATATCTGGTTAGTGACGAACAAGAAAGCATCCCACCGGAAAGGAAAGGTACAGTTGATTGATGGGACGCACCATTATCAGAAGATGAAAAAGAGTCTGGGGGATAAGCGGAATGAGTTATCCCCTGACCATATCGCGGAACTGGTGCGACTTTATGGGGATTATCAACAGAATGGGATAAGCAAGGTGCAGATTGATGGGGAAAGCCAAGAACGGGTTTGTTCTAAGATTTTTGATAATCGGGAGTTTGGTTTTCTTAAGATTACGGTAGAACGTCCTTTACGCCTGAATTTCCAAGTCAGTGAGGAACGCTTGGCGCGACTGTGGGAACAAACGGCGTTTGAGAATTTAGCAACCAGTAAGAAGCGCAAAGATGAGCAGGCGAAGCAGCTTGAAATTGAGATAGGGCAAGATTTACAAAAGGAGATTATTGCTGCGCTGTCTTGTCTGGATGGGAATAAACTTTATTGGTCCCGTGAGGGGTTTGTAAAGGATATGGAAAAGGTCTTAAAACAAGCTGGGTTAAAGCTGAAAAGTCCAGTAAAAAAGGCGATTTTAGCCGCATTGGGGGAAACTGACCCAGAAGCGGAAATTTGTCGGGATAGCAAGGGAAAGGTTGAACCGGATACCAGTTTACGGGATACGGAGATTGTGCCTTTACCGAAGGATATTCCTTTACCTTTACCGTTGGAGTATGATGGGAAAACGGGATTAGATGGGTTAAATAAATTAGTTAAAGCCCATTGTCTGGCGTATCTGGAGGCGGAGGTATTACCTCATGTCACTGATGCGTGGATTGATTTTGATAAAACGAAGGTGGGGTATGAGATTCCCTTGAATCGGCATTTCTATGTGTATCAGCCTCCTCGTCCCTTGGAAGCGATTGAGGAGGATATTAAGTCTTTAGAGGCGGATATCATGGCGATGTTGGGGGAGGTAGTGTAAATTAGACTTAATAAGATGCAAATTTAGTGCGAGGCTGATCGGGATGATTCATTTAGGGCGGGATATTCAATCGCTTTCCACCTTTAAGCGCAATACCAGTGACTTGATTCAACAGATGAAGGAAACGGGAAATCCGATTGTTTTGACAGTAAATGGGAAAGCAGAAGTGGTTGTACAGGATACTACTGCTTATCAGAAGTTATTGGATACCATCGAACACCTAGAATCTCTGGTGGCGATTCAAAGGGGATTAACAGATATTGACAAGGGTGAGACTCAATCCCTTGAAAGTTTTGTAACTGAGATGCAAGCTAAACATGGTATTTCAGATTAAGTTGACTCGTTATGCCAAAGAGGAAATAGAGTCGGCTTATCTTTGGTTAAAAGACTATAATTCTGCCTATGCAGACCAATGGTTTCGAGATTTGATGGATACCATCGCTACTTTACAAGAAAAGCCAAGGCGTTGTGCTTTAGCCAGGGAAAATGATGATTTTTCAGAGGAGATTAGACAGCTTCTTTATGGAAAATCCAAGAGTCGATATCGCATTGTTTTTACAGTTAAAGGGGAGTTTGTTTATATTCTTTCTGTGCGCCGTGGGTCGAGGTCAGCTTTAGATTTTAACCCTCTCGATATGGAGTAATTTAAGGGAGACTAACATTATGCAGGTAACGATTAATTTACCGGACAAGTTAACGGCAAAGGTACAAAATAAATGGAGAGATTTACCGCAAGAAATTCTCCGTCAATTGGTGTTGAAAGCATTTAGGGAAGGGCTGATTGATTTTGAGGAGTTTCAGGAGTTGGGAACGTTTGCATCTGAAGGAGATTTAAATGAGTTTTTGAAGCAAAATAATATGCTTCATAGTTCGGGGTTACTTAATTTATATGGTTGCTGTGCAGATGATCCGATTGAAGTTGATAACTTGGGGGTAGATGATAGCCTTGATGATGATTTGATTGGGGTGTTTGATGATTGATGGTTCTCTCAAAGATTTGTTAGATACTGAGGGTTAAATATTGAGGATTGGGAGGAAGGTTAATGGGACAGTATCAGGGTTATGAACAGTACAAGGATTCTGGTGTTGAGTGGTTGGGGGATATTCCCGAACATTGGGAAGCAGTTCGACTAAAACATATAACTAATAAAATTATTGATGGCGCACATTTTACTCCAACGTATGTGAGCGAAGGAATTCCTTTTCTAAGAGTTACTGATATTGTTCAAGCAGGTAGTAACTCCATCAATATGAATAATATTAAATTTATACCAGAAGAAGAACACGAAGCATTATCTATTAGATGCAAACCAGAAAAAGGGGACTTGCTTTATTCTAAAAATGGAACGATAGGAGTTCCTAGAATTGTTGATTGGGATTTTGAATTTAGTATATTTGTGAGCCTCTGCTTAATTAAAGTGATTAAACAAAAGATCAGCAGTGAGTTTTTGCAATATTCGTTATTAGGTAAATTAACAGAAACTCAAATTAATATTGGTGCTAAATCAAATACTGTTACGAACTTGCACTTAGACAAAATAAAAGAATTTTGGGCAGCTTTACCGCCATTGGAAGAACAGGATGCGATCGCGCAATTCCTCGACCACAAAACAACCGAAATCGACCAACAAAAAGCAAAAATTAAACAAGCCATCGACCTTCTCAAAGAATATCGCACAGCCCTAATCACCAACGCCGTAACAGGCAAAATCGACGTGCGCCAAGTCCCCATTCCTCAACCCTAGAAACCACCATGACCACCGAATATCACGTTAAACTCATCCAACAAGGAAACACCCAAACCCTACCCATTCCCCCAGAACTTAACCTAAACACCACAGACGTTATCATCCGCCAAGAAAATGGCAAACTGATTATCGAACCCTATAAAAAGAAATCCATTCTCGAAGTTTTCTCCACCCTCGAACCCATAGACGAAGAATTCCCCGATATTGACGCAGGATTATTACCCCTAGATGACATCAAACTTTAACCTACTTAATTCATTAAAAACCATGACTCAAATCACCCTATCCGACCTCCCTGAATCCCTCCAAACCCTACTCACCCAAGCCATCCAAACAGGTGAACCCCTCACCATTACCCAAAATAATCAACCCCTTGCCATTATTTCCCCGATTAAAAAAAGTAAACGCCCAGCTTTTGGCTCCGCAAAAGATAGCGGTAAAATCATCAAAGACATTGTAGAAGCCCAGCCCTATGACTATAAAAGCCAAACCTTTAAAGACCTCTTAGACCAGGTTGAACCCGTCCCCCCAGACTTTGACCCTGACCAAGTAAATCACCCCTAATAAAAATGTACGGGCTTGGTAACCAAGCCCGTACTCATCCTCACCGTAATTATGGGTATTTAACCGGACATGATATCATCGAGCAACAGGAATTGACCATGCACCAAGAAAAAGACTTTGAAAACATCATCGAAAAAGAACTCCTCAACCACTACGACTACCACCCAAGCAACCCAGACAACTACGACCCAGACACCGCCCTTTTCCACAGTGAGATTATCAACTTTATCCAAACCACCCAACCGAAACAATGGGAAAAACTGACTCGCACCAGCCCAGGAGAAGCCCAAAAAATCCTGATTACCAGCCTCACCAAAGAACTCAAAAGTCGGGGAATGCTTGATGTCCTCCGTAACGGCTTCAAATGCTACGGTAAAACCTTCAAAGTCGCCTACTTCCAACCTAACACCGGGATGAACCCCGAAACCATCGCCCTCTACCGTAAAAATCGCCTCACCCTCACCCGCCAAGTCACGATCAAAACCAACGGAATTCCCGATATTCTCCTCAGTCTCAACGGCTTACCCATCGCCACCATCGAACTGAAAAACCAACTCACCGGACAAACCTACCGCAACGCCATTCACCAATATCAAACCGAAAGAGACCCCAAAGACCCCCTATTTCGCTTCAAAGAACGTTGCTTAGTTCACTTCGCCGTCGATACCGAACAAGTCTGGATGACCACCAAACTCGCTGGGACAAAAACCACCTTTCTCCCCTTCAATAAAGGCGATAACCACAGCGCCGGGAATCCCCATGTTCCCGGAGAATACCGCACCCGTTACCTTTGGCAAGAAGTCCTCCAGCGCGATAGTATTTTAGACATTCTCGCCCGTTTCCTCCACCTAGAAACCCAAGACATCCAAATTCCCACCGCCACCGGAATCAAGTACCAAACCAAAGAAACCCTAATTTTCCCCCGTTACCATCAACTCGATGTGGTGCGGAAACTCATCGCCCACACCAAACAGCATCAGTCAGGACATAACTACCTGATTCAACATTCAGCCGGATCAGGAAAATCTAACTCTATCGCCTGGTTAGCCCATCGCCTCGCCAACCTCCACAATAACCACGATGAAAAAATCTTTGATACCATCATCGTGATCACCGATCGCAAAGTATTAGACAGCCAACTCCAAGACACGATTTATCAATTCGACCATAAAACCGGAGTCGTCCACAAAATAGATGAAAACAACCAACAACTCGCCAAAGCCCTAGGTGCAGGAGTCCCGATCATCATCTCCACCATTCAGAAATTCCCCTTCATTTCCCAAGCCATCCAAACCCTAGAGAAAAAAGGCAAAACCGTCACCCTCACCACCAAAGACAAACGCTTTGCCATTATCGTCGATGAAGCACACAGTTCCCAAAGTGGAGAAACCGCCGCCGAACTCCGAGGAATCCTCAACAACGACGGGATTGAAGCCGCCATCGCCCACCAACTCCTCGACGATGAACCCGATGAAGATCTCGGCGAAGCAGCGCAACAAAAACTATTACGAACCCAACTCACTCGCACCAAACAACCCAACCTCAGTTACTTCGCCTTTACCGCCACCCCCAAACAACGCACCCTCTTACTCTTCGATGAACCCGGAGAAACCGGACAAGCCCCCTTTCACCTCTACACCATGCGCCAAGCCATTGAAGAAGGCTTCATTAAAGACGTACTCGCCAACTATACCTGTTACACCCGTTATTACCAGTTAGTCAGCCTCTTTGAGGATGACCCCAACCTCCCCCGGCGCAAAGCCGCCAAAGAAATTGCCCGTTTCGTCGAACTCCATCCCCACAACATCGCCCAGAAAGTCGAAATCATCGTTGAACATTTCCGCAACCATACCCGCCATAAAATCGGCGGTCAGGCTAAAGCAATGGTCGTCACGCGATCGCGCGAACAGGCGGTAAAATACAAACTGACCTTCGACCACTACCTCCAAGAAAAAGGCTACACCGACATTAAATCCCTCGTCGCCTTCTCCGGTTCAGTCCCCCTCAAAGAGTTCCCCAATGAAACCTTCACCGAAGTCAGTATGAATGGCGGAATCAAATCCACCGAAATCCCCGAAAAATTCGCCAGCAAGGATTACCAACTGCTACTCGTCGCCAACAAATTCCAAACCGGCTTTGACCAACCCCTCCTCCACACCATGTTCGTCGATAAACGCCTCGCCGGAGTCCAAGCGGTACAAACCCTCTCCCGCCTCAACCGTACCGCCCCAGGGAAAGAAGACACCTTCGTTTTAGATTTTGTCAACCCACCCGAAGACATCTACAAAGCCTTTAAACCCTACTACGAACAAACCCCCATTGGCGAAACCGCTGACCCCCAACAACTCAATGACCTCGCCTTCCAACTCTATCAATGGCGACTCTTTAGCCAAGAAAATGTTAACCAATGGTGTAAAATCTGGTTTCGCCCCAAAACCTCCCTCACCGGAGGAGAACACAAAAAACTCAATACCCTACTCGAACCCATTATCGACCAATACAAAACCCTAGAAGCAGCCAACTCACCAGCTTCCGTAACCTCTACCTTTTCCTCGCCCAAATCATCCCCTACCAAGATTCCGACCTAGAAAAACTCTATGCTTATAGTCGCTTTCTCCTGAAAAAACTCCCCCGCAGTACCGATGCGCCTAACGTAGACCTATCAGGGGATATCGAGATGAAATATTATCGCCTCCAAAAAATCAGTGAAGGCAAAATCGACCTCAACGAAGGCGAAGCCAACCCCCTCAAAGGTGCCACCGCCACCGGAACCCGCCAACCGGATCAAGAGGTTCCCCTCTCCCAACTGATCGACTCCCTCAACGAACGCTTTGGTACCGACTTCACCCCCGCTGACCAACTCTTTTTTGAACAAATCACCGAAACCGCGATCGCCAACGACCACCTCAAGCAAGCCGCCCAAGTCAACACCAAAGAAAACTTCGCCCCTGTCCTCGACCAACAACTTGAAAACCTCTTCCTCGAACGCATGGAGGGGAATGAGCAAATCTTTATGGAAGTCATGAACAACCCGGAGTTTAAACAAGTCGTCTTTAAAAAACTGCTCGAATCAATCTATAAGCAGCTCAATTCATAAATCCAGGTTTCCTACCTCCGTTATAATTCAGTCCTTGTCAAGCGGACGCAAGTTTGTGTAGCAGCGATTTTAATCGCCGTGGCAAAAAGGCGGTAACTCTCAACGATAACCAAGCCCATCAAGTTGCGTGGAATTCGGTTAAAAACAGCTACGAACAGAGTGAAAATGGTCAATGGCAGCACAAAGCCGAAGGCGGTGCTGGTATCAGCTCTACAGGTACGATGCCTGGTGCCTAATTACCTGTATTCCCTACTTATAGGATACAGGAGCGAAGCATTTGGGCAATAGCTGAGGAGCAAAAACTCAAATTCTATGCCAATGTTTCGTTCTTCTCCGTAGGGAGTTGTGGGTTGGGTTGCAGCAACGAAACCCAACCCATCTTTTAATCAACCGATGCTTTAATCCGCCTCTTGCTTACAGCTTAAGCGATCAGCACTCAGCTTAAGGTATTATTTGGCGATATCTCGGCTATAAACCAACCAAATCAGCATCAACGCCCCTATTATCAGATTCTGTCAGATAGCATACATCAGCCGTTCCAGAATGGCTGGAGTTGGAGAACTCTTGAGGTGTGGCTTTGTTCTCAACGTCAGTGTTCTGGTGACTGGGTAAACCAGTTTGTAATTCCAGAGCGATCGCGATCCACTCGGATAGAGAAACACCCACGCTGTCAGCTTGTCGCTTCAAGGCTGCATATACTTCATCACTCAGTTCTAGCTTGACAACTTGGCTCACGGCTATGTCCCTCAACATTTGCTATGTAACCCTAGAGTAACATTTCCCAAAACTTCATGACTTGGATTGATACCCTGCTTTTGCTATCTGAAATTTTTCCTAAAAGGCGTTTAAATTTAGTGGCGATTGCAGGGTGGTAATTTGGATAACTTGCTCTGTTGGGTTTCCTACTGGCGTGGCACAGCTAAAATTGTGGAATAGACTCTACCATTGAATCGGGCGCACGTCTATGCGCCCCTACGTTTTCTGGATGTAATTCTAATTCCTCAAATAAGGTGTGCCACGCCACTACAGCAGTGGTAAAGCCGTTCGCGATCGCGCTAAATAAATTATTGCTGAACTTATTTCAACGTCTTGATTGATTTTACACAGAAATATAAAGTCTAAACAGTTTACTGGATAAAAATAATTAGTCGGTTTTAACCGACTTGAGCTATAAGCCAAGAACTTGAGTTCTTGGCGGCGGGTAACATGGGCTTACTCAAGCTTGTTGAAACTGCGACAACAACCAAGCGCTCACTTTACCATGATTCATTTGCCGACTACGCCGAAAGGCTTCTTCCAATAGAGCAATCTCTAAACCAGGAAACACCTGAGAGTGATAAATTCGCCGACTCCCGCCATTTTGAATCTCAAAGGCGATAACCTGAACATTTTTGACATCAATAATCCAATACTCCCGAACTCCCAAGGATTCGTAGAGGAGACGTTTCTCTCCTTTGTCATCGGCTAAAGAAGCATAGGCAACTTCAATGACTAAATCAGGGGGTGGATAGGTATCAAGATTGATGATTTTCACTTCCCAAGGTACTACTTCCGCGTTGTCACCGACATAAAACGAGACATCCGGTTGGGCTTCCTCACAGCCTGTCTTACGATACGTGCAGTTATCATGACCATCAAAGTCAATCTGATTAAGTCCTGCAAAGAGGCAGACGGCGTGAATAACGATAAGGTGATCACGAGAATGGGGGTTACCAAGTGGAGACATCTCTAGCCTCATGCGTTCGTTGTAATAATAGCCTTTCGCTTTTTCATAGGCTGGATCACTGATTGCCTGAAGGTATTCGTCCCAAGTCGCATTGACCCAGGTATCGGTTGGTAGTTTGGCTTGCAGTTGACTCATGACCTTGCTGATGGCTCGCGATCGCTGATATTGTAACTTAATACGAATGGCACGTTCCTTAAGGATGGTGGGCAATGCCCACCCTACTACTACTGGCGTGGCACAGCTAAAATGGTGGAATAGATTTCACCATTGAATCGGGCGCAAGTCTTTGCGCCCCTACGGTTTCTGGGCATGATTCTAATTCATCAAATAAGGTGTGCCACGCCACTACTACGATCAAGGGTTTCGGCGATCCTAAAATGCTTGTTGAGTGTGCCATTGAACTTAATACCAGATCCCCGACTTCTTCAAGAAGTCGGGGATCTCAGAGTTTACTCGGTATTAATTGTCTCCAGCCAAGGCTTTTCGATAATCCTTAAACGACTGA
This sequence comes from Coleofasciculus sp. C1-SOL-03, assembly GCF_040220555.1. Taxonomy (NCBI): domain Bacteria; kingdom Bacillati; phylum Cyanobacteriota; class Cyanophyceae; order Coleofasciculales; family Coleofasciculaceae; genus Coleofasciculus; species Coleofasciculus sp. C1-SOL-03. Next base: position 3,563 of record NZ_JAVJUO010000086.1, on the reverse strand, counting down.
TAGCACTCCTGTTGACTATAGAGGTGGCATTGGTCGGTAATCTGTTTCATTAACGACCAAGAAAAACGGCATTCACGCAATTCATCCCCCCAATTTTCCTTAAGAATCTGATGGGCTAACCGCAAATTATAGGACGGAATTGCACTGGAAATGTGATGGGGAATGTGAACATTAATATCGTGGCAGAGAAACTCTATCCAACGGGGATAATCACAGTGAACCGAACCAAAGAGTTGAGCCTCCGCCTCATTCCATTCCGGTTCTGGGATAAAGGGAATATCGGGTGCTGTGTGGTGAACAATGGTAAACGTACTCATCCAGAAATGGTACACAATCCAGGGCAGTAGCCAGAATTTGATCACTCCCCACACACCTACTGTGGCAAAGAGTAAAGGAAATGCAACAGCAGCAAAACCGATAACCAGCAACGCAGAAAACTTAACCTGAGAACGCTGTTTGCCTTGAAAGTTCCACCACGTAAAATGCAGTAAAGCCCAGTGGAACATCGAACCAATCCACCACAATCGACCTCGGCTGAGTTGGTAAAACCACTTCACTACAACCGGGTGGCTGGCATAATACTCTATAGTAAAAGGTTGCCATGCATTATCTTCGCCAAGCTTATTCGTGTGGGTATGATGGTGGTTATGGAGAATGCGCCAGCTATGAAAGGGATAAAGTAAAGGTAAAAATGCCAGGTGTCCCACCAAATCATTCACCCAACGGCGATTGGCAAAGGAACGATGACCACAATCATGACCGATCACAAAAAAGCCGGTCAATGCTGTACCCGTGAAAATCCATAATAGCGGTAAACAAAACCAGGGCGCGATCGCTAAACCCCCATAGCCTAGACTTACCATTACAATACTCACCAGAACCACTGTCCAGGCTTTGCGACGGTTTTTCACAAACACTTCACGCGGTAACGTTCGCAAAATGTCTCTCAGTCGTAAGGTCGTTGTAACCCTTGTCAATGAGTAATCAGGACTTTGTTCTTTGATTGTCGATATAGTCATGAAAGAATTTAATACATGAGATGTTGATGAATGGCGAATAGTCAGGCAAAAAAACACTGCCCAGCCGTCCATTACTGGCAGATAGAAGGGTATCTCCTTGTGCTTATCCGTCAGAGTTGACAAAACTTAGCACCCCGAAACTGAGTTCTGGGGTGCAAAAACAGCATGAATCAAACCAAACACTACTGTTCCCCTTAATTATTGGCGTCGGATTGCGCCGCAGCCAACCGTTGTTTTTGGAGGATTTGGAGCTGCTGCAATAGTGAATCTACTTCTGCTTGCAAATGTAGATACTTGACTTGCTGATCAGCCTGGTAAATCGACTTCATTAATTTTATCAGGCGTTGGTCACTCGTGTTGCTTACCATCCCGCGATCGCTCTCGGTTGCAGCTTCCCGATTCGGGTTTGGTGGACAGACTACACTAGATGAACGATTTAGCATTCGTTAAATAGTTATTTTTACTTACTCACACCACAGGCTATTGTATCCTGAACATCAAGTTTTGTTGCATCATATAGGTCAATTTTATGACTGGCTGAGTCATTCATTATGAAAGCCAACAGACTTGATAGGCTGGAACCCCCATCTGTCAAGTGTTTTCCTCTGGGTAGGCAAATAACCTTAGCCCGGATGGAAAGTCGGCTCTGACCACGGTGACACAGCCTTTCAGTATAAACCAGGAATCAGTTTTTTGACTCGCTGCTGATAGTCGGTGTATTCCGGATACTTCTGGGTTAACCAAGTTTCTTCCCGTCTAGCTTTGATATCCAAGAAAATCAATAGGATCACCGTCGCGATGAGGTGGGAAAGACTTAGCTGAAAGATTGCCCAACCCAAACCAGCAAACAGTAAACTGCTGTAGAGGGGGTGGCGCACCAGACTGTAAACACCCGATCGCACCAGTTGTCCGTCATCTTTGGGATAGGGTAGAGGCGTGAGACTCTCTCCTAAATCCTGTAGTCCTTTGAGAATAAAGACTAATGCCGCTACCTCTAATCCGATGAGGAAACCCCAGCGCAGATAAAACAGAAGCGGAGTGTTAATCACCCAACTACTGGGACGGTAAACGGGTAGCAACAGGAAACCAATAATTAGGATAGCCTGTAGCAAAACCAGGTATTCGCCACGTTTACCCTGCCGCCATTCCCGCGTAAATCCCCAATCTCGTAAACGTTGCATCATTGGTGATAACTCCTTGGTTAGACTGCCTGTTTATTGTCTTGACGCTGGGCGATGACGGCATAGAAAGGATCACCCCCGCCAACCCCTAGCATTTGCAAAACACTGGGAACCGGAGAAGAACGGGCAATCACTTCGGGAGTACCAAATCCGGGTACAGATTGAAAATAACGCTTGACAAGTTGCACACGACTGGCTTCAGTTCCGTCTCGCCATGCCGCGATCGCTTTTTGGAAGAACATACGGTTGGAAAAGCTGATAATAGCGATACCACCGGGTTTGAGGATGCGGTGAATCTCCTGAAACACGGCATCAGGGTATTGCAGGTACTGAATCGAGACACAGTTGAGAACCGCATCAAACTCTTGATCGGGTAACGGTAACTGAGGATTTTTATTTAGATCCTGGACAAAGTAATGGTTTAAACGGGGATTGCGGGCTAGTTCCTGTTCATTCATCCCATGTCCCTCAACATGGGCGAATTCCATGTCATCGGGTAAGTGGGATACATGACTACTCATCATATCCAGGATGCGAGTATGGGGTGTAAGGCGTTCTCTATAGAGTTGAGTGAGTTGATCCAGAAACCCAGCATCAACATGGGTGACAAAGCGAGGGAAGGAGTAAAACAGGGTATCCTCGGTTTCGTCGAGTTTCGTCCGTTGGTTGGATTGCAGCAGCATAGTCGTTAGCAGAAAATAGGATGCTATCTCTTAGTTTAAGAAAAATTACGGAATGTTAAGGATACGCATCCCATGACTGTTTACGGTTGTGATCCGATCGCCTTTGATATCATGTCCGTCCAAACAGTCATTATTCCCTTGTACCTTGCAACCTTCCTCCTTCCCTTCTGCCCTGGAGCCTTCTGCCCTCTGCCTTGTCTCCACCGATAGTGTAAGTATTCCACCGGACACGATATGAGGGGTTACAGGTCAGCGTTATTGGTTCCACGAACCGAACGGCTAAGTAGTTTCCCCGTTGCGGTTGAGATTAGGGAACAGGGAACAGAGAACAGGGAACAGTAAGGATTTGAGGATGATTTACTTGCACTTAATACAGCACCGTTTTCTTTTGTCCGACTACTTATGTTCTGTGGAATACAGTTTTTTGACAATAAGAAACAGGCTAGGCTACGGCAATGCCTATCCGTGTAAACTTAAGGCTGAAACCTTTACTTAATAAGAGATCCCCCCTAGCCCCCCTTAAAAAGCTCATAAGGGTAGGTTTTTTAAGATTGGGGTTGAGGTAAGACAAGGAAGACAGGTAGACCAGTAGACAAGGAAGAGTGAGAACGAAAAATAGGGCGTTTCGGCTTTTAGAAGTTAGCTTGACCGAACAAGATTCTGTACGGTTTTCCTCCCTT
>NZ_JAVJUO010000085.1:0-43444 GCF_040220555.1 Coleofasciculus sp. C1-SOL-03 | reverse complement strand
GCCGAAACCCTTAACCATCAAGGGTTAGAAGGCTATTAAAGCTGAAGAAAGTGCGAGGTTTTGGCTCAAAAATGCTCTATATCAAGAGCTTTTTGGGAAGATGCGATGCAGAATCTGCCGAAGACGGGGCAATGAAACTGTACCAAATCCGATGACAGGAATCCCATGACAGCCATGGCGATTGAAATCGCTGCTACACTTGCCAAAGTCCGCAAGGTAAGGACTGGGTTATAACGGGGGTAGCTAACCCGGATTTAGTATTAACCGTTAATAGATCGCGTCTTTAGCCGCAAGCCTATGAACTCCGGTTGGCGCGAATGAATCAGAGAAACTTTCCCAAGGTGAGTTGTCTTACTATAACTCAATTTCCTGCTGATATCAGTTGCTTGCCTTGGGGTGAATTCGCGTAACCTAAGAAAGCTTGAACGGCTGGATTCGCTGGGTTTTTGTAGACGTAATAGAGGGTTCGTTGATAGGGATACATCGGTTGATCGGGAAGTACACCATTAACAGCTAAAGAACGCACAGTTTTCTGGTTCATCACCTGAGTATACGTCGCATAGCCAATACCATCATTCCCTAATGCTCGAAGTAGGGGTGTTGTGGCGTCTTGGGGTAGGGTGGTAATATTCGGCGTTGTGCCAAAATTTTCTCCAGCTAATACTAATTCTTGAAATGCCTGATGGGTGCCACTAATCGCGGGACGATTGATGACGCGGATGGCATTTGCAGCACCACCAACTTGTGACCAATTGGTAATTTTTCCCTGGAAAATACCCTCGACTTGACTAGGAGTTAGTCCTCCGGTAAGGGGATTATACACGCCAACGACGATCGCGATCGCATCCGTAGCCAGCCGCGAGTAAGGCGAGGGTGATCAGAATGTAAGGAATGGGGGAAGGATCACCATGTTTTATCATCAGATTCACCTTGAGTGGGAACAGATATCTAGATGAGGCAAAATCACCGATAATTTAGAAAATGTAGAGAGGAGTTAAGCTGTTCGGCATTTAAACCTTAATGCCAATAATGGCGAATTCCTTGTATGTAGTGCGAGCATCTTGCTCGCTATTAAGCATCTTGCTCCCCTAAGCATCTTGCTCGCTATTAATACCCAATTTAAATGCATGACAGCTTACAACCTGCTGCTAATTTTATGCAAACAACGGCTCTTAATGAGCAAAATTAACAAAACTCTACACTTCCGCCTAGCTTAACCAAAGCTTAAACTAATCGTGCTTATCTATTGCCATCAGGAATTGATGATGCCATTAAAGGGTGGTATTAGTCGGCGCTAATCATGAAATGTATTCAATGTCAGACGGATAATAATTTACAAGAACGGACTGAAAATCAGGGGCGGTGTAAAAATTGTGGGCATCCCTTTGCCTTTGAGCCGACGAGTATGGGTACACCAACATTTACTGACCCCTTTTTTGCCAAGGCGATCGCAGATATTTCGGTTAATGGTACTCTATTTTTTACGCCCAAGCAATTCTTGTATTTTTTGGATAGGCGTTTGAGGAGTCGGTTTGGAAGCGGTAGCTATGGCTGCTTTTTATTTTTATATATCTTCTACATGGGTTTTGCTATTACTTTTGGGGGTTTATCATTATCTACGTTGTTGATATTGTTGAATTTTTATTTGAATTTAAATATTAATCTTTATTTCTCCTTTTTGATGGCATTTGTTTTGTTTCATGCATTAGCTCTTTATTATATTTTAGTAAAAACTAAATCAGCAAAACAAAACTATCAAGATCGAAAGAAAAAATCAAAAGCTTTAATCTTCTTGGGTTTACTAATAATTATTTTAGCCTTTTGGGTGACCATGGGCATACTAAATTCTTTTATTGCATTTTCAACTTTCGTTATTCTAGGAATGACATCCATATATTTAGGGAGCCGACAATTAAAGCGTCAACCTAAAATCCGTCAATCGTTTTTTGTATATCCAACTAGAGTTCAAGATTGGCTGAATCGCTGGATAGAAATTAATGGTAACTCAGAAAAAATGCTACCCTCTCCCCCTGAGGAGAATACTGAAGCCGAAATCAGTCCAGATATCAGCGCCTATAGTTTTGACCGAGTAGTCGTTTGTGATAGTGCGACTATTGCACAACTCCTGATTGCGAATAATTTCCACTTTGAAAATAACTGTGCAGTTCTGAGTATCAATGGCTATCCTCAAAGAATTTTTAGAACCGTATTACAAATGTTAAAACGTAATCCAGAATTAAAAGTTTATGCCCTCCATGATGCTAGTCCTCGTGGCGTCAGATTGCTGCATCACCTGCGAACTAGCCGAAACTGGTTTGCCGAAAGTACGGTAACAATTTATGATTTGGGATTACTTCCTCGTCATGTATTAAACAGCAAACGTAATTTTTTTGTCCGAGGATCAGCAGAATCAGCGCAACAGGCAAAACAATTACCTCCAGACGTGCGGCAGAATTTATCGGCAGAGGAACTAGAATGGTTAGAGTTGGGTAATTTTGTAGAATTGGAATCCTTGACTCCCCGCAGGTTGTTGCAAATCGTGAGTCAAGGGATTGCCAGAAGACAACTTTCCCCAAATGGCACAGATTCAGCTTTTGTAGAAATTGATAGCGATTCGAGTAGTGGTGATGCTTATTTGTTAGCCTCTGAAAGTTTTGGTTAAGCTGTCACACATTTAAATTGGGTATTGGAAGCGCCTCCAAATAACAAATATACAGGGGTTGGCAACCTTTTAGGTATAGGCGTGAGGGCGCAAGCCTTGCGCCCCTACATTTGGGTGTACCTCACGCACTTGGGAACTGCTAGTGCAGCGCGGCTTCAAATACTAACCAGTTAACAAGCTCCTTAAAAGCAGCTACCTTATGTTCCTTATCGCCTTCTGCCATCTGCCTTCGGACTTCTGCCTTCTTGTACTAGCCAGAAATCGGTTTGCTCATTGTTGTTACTGTACCTCATAGCAGCGCGAAGCGCTGTATTCCGGTTCCCTCCCCTTGCAGGGGCTGACAGGTGTAGGTTTTTTACTGTGCGGTTGGGGCAAGACAAGGAGGGCAAGGTGGACAAGAGGACAAGGAAGGAAAACCGTACAGAATCTTGTTCGGTCAACCTCACTTCTAAAAGCCGAAACGCCCGATTTTTCGTTCTCACTCTTCCTTGTCTACTGGTCTACCTGTCTCCCTTGTCTTACCTGAACCCCAATCTTAAAGAACCTACCCTTATGAGGGGTTAGGGAGGGGTCTTTCCTTCAACCAACAGCATCATACATATCTTAATCCTCTAGCTTTAACGCCGCTGCGTGATGACGAATGTGGTCTTCCACAAACGAGGAAATGAAATAATAGCTGTGATTATACCCTTCCTGGAAGCGTAATGTTAAAGGAACCCCGGCTTTTTCACAAGCTTGGGCAAAGATACCCGGAAGCAATTGCTGCTTTTCTAAAAAAGGATCGGCTGTCCCTTGATCAATAAGAATTGGGCGCTTATATCCCACAGTTAACACTAATTCGCTAGCATCATAGATGTCCCAAGTTTCTTCATTCTCACCTAAATAATTCGTAAATGCCTTTTGTCCCCAAGGACACTGTGTTGGTGCAGCAATGGGAGCTAAAGCCGAAACAGAGGTATATTGCTCAGGATTTCTTAAAGCACAAATCAGCGCCCCATGACCCCCCATAGAATGACCAAAAATCCCCTGATGATCAATTTGAGCCGGGAAATGTTGGGCAATAATTGCTGGTAATTCCTCAACCACGTAGCTATACATTTGATAATGGTCTGACCAGGGTTCTACTGTCGCATCAACGTAAAAACCCGCCCCTGTACCGAAATCCCAGTCGTCATTTTCTCCAGGAATTCCTGTATCACGGGGACTGGTATCCGGTGCCACTAGCATTAATCCATACTTCGCCGCAAACTTCTGCGCCCCAGCTTTTGCCATAAAATTTTCTTCAGTACAGGTTAAGCCAGAAAGGAAATAAAGAACGGGGACTCGTTCTGATTTGGCTTGAGGCGGCTGGTAAACCGCAAACCGCATTTTACTGTTGCAGGTTTGAGAGTGATGGGAGTAAAAGCCAACTGTACCACCGAAGCATCGATTTTGTGAGAGAATTTTGGGGGCTGTGGACATAGATTAATTGTGTAGTGAGCAGCAGTAGATGTGGCTTTTTAAGTCGGCTGTTTTGATACCTGACGCACAACCCATACCCGCAAGACGACTAATAGTGGCTATTGATCCGATAAAGCATGAAGCAAGCGTCAGTCCTATTCTATTCTCCCACAGACAGGCGATCATCGTCTGCTTTAGATTAGTGATTATTATGAATCACTGCTCAGGGGATCAAGTTGTCACAGGTTGAGAAAACGGCTAAGGTGTCCGCGATCGCTCATCTCGAAAAATTTTTCCCTATCCCTTACCTACCCTAGCTTTCGATGAAGTGATAGGGAAAGCGCGATCGCAGGAGAGCGAGATGGTCTAGAATCGAAGCACAATCCGGATTGTGCGGCTATAGTAGAGTAGATTTACCTTGAATTCTAGACCTAAGGTAGCTTAAAATACCCACCTGGAAAAATTCTATCCCCCCTCCCAGGCTTGGCAGAGGGGATAGGGGTGAGGGCGAAACCTGTCTGTCAATTCCGAGCATTTGGGTTTAAATTGATACCAATATCAGGAACTATAGAAATTCTTATAACCCTGGTGATACTGCCTAAAAACGTTTTAAGATCCTTGGGGATGGACAATTGAGCCTTTCTCGTTTTCAATGAGAAAACGGAGAACAGCTAGAGAACCCCCCAAAAGACTCAATGACGTATAAACTCATAAGGAGTCAAGTCTCACCAACGGCAGTCAGCCTGTATCAGTAACAATGAGTGGTAGTTCAGTTTTAAATGTGAGGTAAGAGTGATGAGTGATGGTATGGCATTCCTAACAGGGGCTGCCTTTGCGGGGGTAGCGGTTCTGTTTATGATGAAAGGCGGAGACAGTCTCGGCATAACGAATGCCCCTCCCTCTCAAACCGCTCAACTTCCACAGAGCAATCCTTATAATCCCTATAATCCGGCTTATGGGCAGAACCCGCAAATGCCAGTTCAAACAACACCGGGTTTTCCAGGGAATGATTTGGAACAGCAGCAGGTGACAGTAGAACGCTTGAGAGCCATGCTGGAACAGCAACGCGCCGAAACTGAACAGCTAAAAGCGCAGGTGCAAAACCAGCAAGCGTTGATTGACAATCTGATGGGACAAAATAATCCCAATAATCCCAATAGTTTCGTACCCCCTCGGATTGAAGCTGCACCTCCGGTAACGCCTGTCCAGCAGTCTGAACCAGATAATTCAATTCTTTCCGGCTTAGTTTGGGGATTAGGGGGTATGGCAGTAACGATTAGTGGAGGTGTAGTTGTTGTAGGATTATTGGCGGCACTATCGCGACAACAACAACCGCGTCCCTCTCGGACAACTTACGTTGTCCCCCATCCCTACAATGCGCTTCCTTATGCTCCCTCCGCTAGGCGACGCACTGAAGTGATACCACCTCCTCTTGATGATAGACAAGTGGATTATGTGGAATATGAGCGTTAAATCATGTAGGGTGGGCATTGCCCACCAGCCTTAAGGAACGTGACATTTTGCTTAGGAGGATCACACCCCTACTGATATTATGTCCGGTTGAATACCCATAATTACGGTGAGGGGGAGATGGAGAGAAGTTTTTATTATGGGTGATGAGTCCGGACATCAGATGATTTAATCCTCACCGCACATTCCGATTAATCTCGTCCACCGATAATCCTAACGCCTCTGCTACCTGTTCAATCGTTAATCCCATTGCCAATAATCGAGGAATCGCGTCTCGTTGTGCCTGTTCTGCTTGTTGTCGGGCTTGGACTTCTTGTTGTCTCGCCTGTTCTGCTGCTTCTTCAGGCAAAAGGATTAAATTCCCTTCTGAGTCAAACAAACGCAGCCAAATCGCGGGTTTTCCCTCAATTTCTCCCTCCCAGGTTCCCAACCATAACTGCAAACGCTGACACCATAATTGACCTTGCTCATTAGGTGTTAGGAGTTGATACTGTTGATTAGCATCTAAATGCCAACCCTGTAACGAATTCGGGTCAAAAGGGTTAACTAACAGTCCGTAAATATCTAGACAATTATTGACATAACTGGACATTTTTCCAGATATAATCGGGCAATGTCTAGTTTTCCCCCAAGAAGCAGCTACTCGACTTTGTGTGACGGTCTTTCACGTTGCACCGATGGCAACTCAACGGCTGGCATCCGATCTTCAAAGGACGGCTGGTAGTCCGGAGTCGATAGGATATTGCTGACTTAATTGGCAATAAATCTGGTATAGTGAATGAACTCAGGGAGGTAGCCAAAAAGCTATGACGACTCTCACTTATTGCAAAGGCTTGCCAACTCCCGCCGATGAACTTAACCCCATCGGTTTCACCGACTTGGAGATGTTGTTAACGTCATTGTCCGATATATTTTATCAAGCAACAGTTGAAACAGTTAACCATTTATTAAACAAAGAAATAAAATTCAATCAATCCAGTTGGAATAGTCATATTCAACAGAAATACGGACTCAGTAAACGTTATGCTAACGGAGTAATTGCATTAGCTAAAGGAAAAAATACCTCTGCCAAAGAATGTAGAAAAATCGAGATCAAGCAATTAAGAGCACGAGTTAAGTCAGCGAAATCTTGGGTAGAGCGAGCCACTAAGAAAATTAAGTTGGCTCGGAAGTTCTATGGAAAAAAGAACTGGCAATTCTCCAAAAATGGCTGTAATTTTCCCTTGTCGTCAAACCTGAAGACGAGAAAAACCAACTGGTATCATCTGCGTCAAGGTTTGCATCAGAAAAAGCGATATATCCACCGACTTGAAAATCAAATTAAACATCTCTTGTCGGCGAAAATTAGAGTGAAGGTATCCAGAGGCGAACTATTTATTGTTGGCTCATCGGATGAAAGTTATGGGAATCAAACTTGTCAATGGTCTGGGGATACGCTCAAATTGAGAGTCCCCGGTTGTCTGGAAGCCAAATTTGGCAAATATGTCACATCAAAAATAGGCAGCTTCTCCCGTCAGATTAATAGATTACCCAATAGTGGTGCGAAAACCTGGCACTTCTATAGAAAGGATAATCGCTGGGTGGTTGCTGTTCAATTCACACCCGCAGCCGTAGAGAAAGTTAGCCTCCCAATTCAGTATGGTGCCCTGGGTATCGATCTAAATCCTAGTTCTATAGGTTGGGCTTATGTTGATGGTCAAGGAAATTTAAAAGCTCAGGGAACTCTGCCTATAAAGACGGGTTTACCCACAGGTAAACAAGATGCTCAACTTGTAGATGTTTGTTTGAAATTGGCAGCTTTAGCCAAGGGTTTTCAGAGCCCGATTCTGTGTGAACGCTTAGATTTTTCGAGAAAGAAAGCTCAATTAAGAGAGGGAACAAAAAAATATGCTAGAATGCTTTCTGCCTGGGCATACAGTCGTTTTTATAAAATTTTATCATCGATTTTATCCAACCGAGGAATAGCTCTAAAGTTGGTCAATCCAGCTTACACGAGTTTGATTGGATTGGTTAAATATAGTCGGATGTATGGACTATCATCTGATGTGGCAGCTGCCCTAGCAATTGCCAGAAGAGGCATGAATTTGAGTGAGAGATTGCCGCGCTCTGTGTCCGCCTATCTCGGAGTGAATCCGAGAAAGCACGTATGGAGTGCTCTATATCAATTTAATAATTTTATTGGTCGATGCCCTGTAGTCAATCGTAGACACGATTACTACAGTGTCTCTAACTGGGAGCCGTTGGTTAAGGCTGATATCGAGCAACAACGCCGGGTATCAGCCAAGCTTTTGCGTTAACGGTTATCGATCAAAAGTTACACCGTGGACTTATACCAAGACAGAATTACTTGTGGGTAGGTTTGTCTAGGTTTTTAGAAGCGGTAGGATATGGGGTTCTACTGGACTGGCACAGCTAAAATGGTGGAATAGATTTTACCATTGAATCGGGCGCAAAGCTTTGCGCCCCTACGGTTTCGGGGCGTAATTCTAATTCATCAAATAAGGTGTGCTACGCCACTACTGGACTGACACAGCTAAAATGGTGGAATAGATTTGACGTTTAAACCGGGCGCAAGCCTTGCGCCCCTACAATTCTAATCCACCAAATAAGGTGTGCCACGCCACTACTGGCGTGACCCAACTAAAATGGTGGTGTCAACTTGAGGATGCTTCGCTTTTTTTGCACGGAAGGGGGAGCATCAAAGCCCCTCCAAATAAAAAAATATATTCCGCGTCGCTGAAGGACTTTATGCTCCAGAAACGTTAGAGAATATGATTGACCGCAACAGGATTATTGATAGCGCCATGACCCTTATTTTACCTAACAAAGTCTAAGCAACACAAAAATCAGGTTTTCATGGCACATCAGATGGGTAATCGCGGCTAAAACAAGAGAATTAGTGCTTGACTTTTTATCGATTTTTAGGTGATTTTAGATAATGGAAAAATGTGCTGTCCTATAGAACCAAATCAAGCGTGATCCGTAGGGTGGATTAGGCGGTATTAAATTTAGGAAATAAACCGCTCAATGATACATCCGCCGTAACCCACAAAGTTATCATTGATTCCAGATAAAAATCAAATACCCAACCGGATTTATGCCAGCTAAGATGAATGCCACTGACTTTAGAGTTTGTAGTAAGCGCTGTCTTCGCTTCTGGCACTAAAGTGCCTACTACGAACCCAGACTTAAGGATGGTGGGCAATGCCCACCCTACGGTATATATAAGGTTGTGGCGATTCCCTAATGCAAATTTTCAGTGCCATTCAGCTTAAGTCAGTGACATTCCAGCTAAGATAGTATTTTATACAGCCTGATCGATAATTTGAATTGTGCCGATTATAAGATAGCTAGAAAATAGATTTATATTGATTGGAGCATGAGAACGATGAATCTAGAGGCTGAATACGATCTGGACTTCTATGCTTGGATTCGTAAAAATGTAGAATTACTGCGGCGAGGCTGTTTGTCCGAAATTGATGTGGAGCATATTGCCGAAGAGTTAGAAAGTATGGGCAAGCGTGACCTCCGTCAACTTCGCAGCCGCTTACAGGTTTTAGTCATGCACCTGCTCAAGTGGCAATATCAACCCGACAAACAAAGCAAAAGTTGGCTAGTGACGATTGATCATCAGCGGGATGAAATTGAAGCCCTATTGCTAGATAGTCCGAGTTTAAGAGGCGAGTTGGAGCAGGGATTGGCAAGGGTGTATCCGAAAGCTGTGCGAGATGCCTGTCGAGAAACGGGTCTTCCTGAGACGGCATTTCCCTTATCCTGTCCTTTTGAGATAGAAGAGATTTTGGCTCAAAATTTTCTGCCGGATTGTCGTTAGTTTTCGTAACTACTGTGATAAGGGGGAGGAGAAAATGGAAATTAGAACAGAGCGTGTAAATGGAAACTCCGATTGGCTACTTAAAATACCTAAGTTGAGGTAATTCAGACCTACACTGATCTGTCAGACGCCGCGTTAGTGCGTCCTATAGACCCCAATCAAGCGTGACCCGTAGGGTGGGTTAGGCGGTATTAAATATAGGAAATCAACCATTCAATAATAAATCCGCCGTAACCCACCAAGTTATCATTGATTCGGGGTTAACAAAAGATTCGGGTTCCTCAATAAAATTAATGGATTTGCCCGTAGTATTGGCAAGGAGGAACCAACAAGGATAAAAAGGCACTTGGGTCAGATAGGAGTCTCCCCTACAGACGGTCGGGTCGCCCGCTGATTGTGGAAATCCAAATAGATAGTCGAGGAAAGAGGGGAACGAACACGAAAATGGAAGAGCTAAAAATCAAATACCCAGCCGGATTTGAAAATGCTGTGCAAATGACTAAGGATGAGATGGAGCAGCATATCCGTTTAATGGCTGCCCTGAAAATGTTTGAACTGGGAAAGGTTTCGGCGGGAAAAGCGGCTGAGTTAGCGGGAATGTCAAGACTCGATTTTTTTGAGACTTGCAGCCGATATCGAGTCAGTGTTTTTAATTATCCACCAGAAGAGCTGGAATTAGAACTGGAACAGGATTTAGAACGGCTTAGGAACGCCAGCTAACGATGAAACTTGTTGTCAATACAGGTCCGATTATTGCCTTAGCCAAAATTGGAAAATTAGCTTTACTCAAAGAGCTGGCTCCAGAAGTATTTATTCCTCCTACCGTTTACCGAGAATTATTGGCGAAATTTGGAGCCGAATCGGAGCAGCTTGAGCAAGCTCTTACTGATTTTATTCGTGTTCAGATGGGTAATCGCGGCTAAAAAAATAGAATTAGGGATTGACTTTTTCTCGGATTTTAGGTAATTTTATATCATGGAAAAATATGCCGTCCTATAGACCCAAATCAAGCGTGACCCGTAGGGTGGGTTAGGCGGTATTAAATTTAGACAGTGAGCCATTCAATAATAAATCCGCCGTAACCCACCAAGTTATCATTGATTTCTGGTTAAAAAAAGATTCGGGTTCCTCAAAAAATTAATGGATTTCCCAGTCGTATTGGCAAGGAGGAACCAACAAGGATAAAAAGACACTTTGGTCAGATAGGAGTCTCCGATCGCACCCGTTTAGGGATGATCCGAAACACCTGGGGTCAGGTAGGGGCAACCCGCTGGCACGAATGAACAACTCCAGAAACAGGGCGGGTTTACATAAGTTACCAGTTTTGCAAAGAATGTTATCGGTAAAACCCGCCCCTACAGACGGTTGGGTCGTCCGCCCTCTCCTCTACTGGCTGAAGAAGAGGATTGATTTGTGCGACCAAGATATCCTGAAGGTGTGACGCTTACGGGAGGGATCATGAATCCGGCTAGTCTTGACCAACAATTAATTCCTGCTTTGGAAAATGGCGATCGCTTGAGTCGTGCTGAGTTTGAGCGACGCTATAATCTGATGCCTGATATCAAGAAAGCCGAGTTAATTGAAGGAGTGGTTTACGTGCCATCGCCTCTACGCTATAACCGACATGGCAAACCTCATAGCAAAATTATTGCTTGGCTGGAAGTTTATGCGGCTTTGACACCAGGGGTTGAGGTGGCTGATAATGCGACGGTACGCCTGGATTTAGACAATGAACCGCAGCCGGATGCTTTGCTGCGCTTAGATGAAGAGAGTGGGGGGCGATCGCGAATTAGTGAAGATGATTATGTTGAAGGAGCGCCAGAGCTAATTGTGGAAATTGCTGCGAGTAGTGCGTCTTATGATCTCTATGATAAGTTACGGGCTTATCGGCGCAATGGGGTGCGGGAGTATTTGGTGTGGTTGGTGCAGGATAGAGTGTTTCGCTGGTATATTCTGGAGCAGGGAGAGTATGGACAGCAGCAACCGGATTCGTTAGGGGTGTTAAGTAGTCCCTTTTTTCCAGGGTTGCGGTTGGATGTGTCAGCACTATTGCGGGGAGAGATGTCGCGAGTTCTGACTGTGCTACAGGAGGGACTCGGTTCCCCAGAACATCAGACATTTGTTGAGGAATTATCTAGAGCGTCGCTCCAGTAACCGTTAAACTGAATGCCGTCCTATAGACCCCGATCAACCGTGACCCGTAGGGTGGGTTAGGCGGTATTAAATTTAGGCAATGAACCGTTCAATAATAAATCCGCCGTAACCCACCAAGTTATCTAACAACTGGGCGGTTGAAACCGCAGCTACACAAACCAAACCCGCCTGCGCGGGTTTCATAACCCCTAGAGTGTCGGCTCGTGAAACCCAACAGGAGGTTCGTAGTGGGAACTTTAGTTCCAGCCCGCTCTACTGGCTACTTTTTAGGCAAAAATTCATCCTTGAAGCCTCTGGCTTGGTCGCGGGTAATGGCAGTAAGGATGGCAATTATAAAACTGGCGATCGCATCCAGTACTATTATTTGTACTAGGGAGCGGTTCTAATCTGTTGGGGATCGATGCTGTTGGAGTCGCGAACTTGAGCAATGGGTTGGTTTAACTGTTCGAGAATCTGTTGCGGCTGGTTGATTTCTAGCTCGATGGGGCATAGACTATTAGCGATCGCGTGACCTAATGGGGCTGGGAACTGCTGCTGGAGCCGGGTAGAGACTTGGGAGGCGGCTTAAGCGATAAAACGGGTATCGGGCGATCGCACGGTGATGTTGATCGGCTGCGTTTGGGTGTTATAGTTGGATTTGACCTCAATCTTGTCGATTTTGTTGTAATGATTCTCCAACTGTTTCACAGTTTTGTTGCTGGCTTGCTGGATATCGATGCCAGGGATACCGGAGACGGAGATGGGAACCAGGGTGACTGACAGGGTGAGCTGTTTCTGGTATTGTTTGGGTTGGAGTAGGGAGAGGGCAATGGCGATCGCAGAAAGTCCAACTGTTATCAGTCTGCTCGATGTACTGGGGATTCGGAAAAACAGAATACTATCGACTAAAGAAACTTCATCCTCATTTTAATGGAGCCTGTGTCCAGTATTTTCCGTGAATCAACCTATACTCCTTTGTTCCATCTAAGCTATATTAACCAAAGCAATCTTACAGGCGACTTTCAGGCAGGGGCTACCAACTGAGAGAATGGTTACAATTTGGTGTGGGGAAATCAGATGGATAAAGTTTGCGTCGTTGGTTTGGGATATGTAGGCTTGCCAACAGCGAGTTTGCTGGCGAACAAGGGTTTTCAGGTGCGGGGTGTGGATGTCAACCCTGGAATTGTGGAGACTATCAATCGTGGTGAAATTCACATTCATGAGCCAGATTTAGATGTTTTGGTCACCTCAGCAGTCAACAGTGGTAATCTAACGGCGAGTTTGTCACCAACTTCGGCTGATGTGTTTATCCTGGCTGTACCAACGCCGTTTCAGGATGGGTATGTGCCGGATATATCTTATATTGAAGCGGCGACGCAGGCGATCGCGCCTTACCTGGAATCGGGTAATTTGGTGATCCTGGAATCCACCAGTCCTGTGGGAACCACTGAAGCGATTGGGGACTGGTTACGGGAACTGAGACCGGATTTAGAGGCTAATGCTATTTATATCGCCCATTGTCCAGAACGGGTGCTACCGGGTCAAATTCTTAAAGAGTTAATTATTAATGATCGGATTGTGGGTGGCATCAATCCAGCGTCAACAGCTAAAGCGGCGGCTTTTTATCAACAGTTTGTTACGGGTGAGATTGTCCCGACTCAAGCCCGCACCGCCGAACTATCGAAGTTGACCGAAAATGCCTTCCGGGATGTGAATATTGCCTTTGCCAATGAATTGTCTCTGATTTGCCAGAGGTTGCAGATTGATGTCTGGGAACTCAGGGAACTGGCAAACCGACATCCACGGGTAAATATTTTGCAACCGGGACCAGGAGTAGGAGGACATTGTATTGCTGTCGATCCTTGGTTTATCGTCCACTCAGCACCAGAACAAGCACGGCTGATTCGAATGGCTAGGGAAGTTAATGATAGTAAACCCCATCAGGTCGTTACTCAAGTTAAAGCAGCTACGGCTGAGTTCCAGCACGCGGTCATTGCTTGTTTGGGATTGGCTTATAAGGCAAATATTGATGATCTGCGTGAAAGTCCCGCCATGGCAATTGTTAGAGAATTGGCAAGGGAGGCGGTAGGACATCTATTAGCAGTAGAGCCTCACATTCCTAGTCTTCCGGCTAGTCTGGATAGCTTGGGTAATATCCAACTGGTTGAGCTGGACATGGCACTCCAGAAGGCAGATATTATCGTGCTACTGGTTGACCACCAAGCTTTTAAGGATATTGATAGAGAACAGTTGCAAGGGAAAACAGTCATTGATACACGGGGGATTTGGCGGTGAAGCAGGTACTGATTCGCCAGGGTCAAGCAATCGTCGAAGAAATTCCTGTTCCTCAAGTTGAACCAGGTACAGTTCTGGTGCAGGTCAATCATTCGTGCATTTCAATTGGTACGGAAATGAGTGGTATTAAGATGAGTAGTCTGCCACTGTGGAAACGCGCACTCAAGCAGCCGGAAAATGTGAAAAAAGTAGTCGATATGGCGGTTAACCAGGGGGTGTCGCGTACTGCCAGTTTAGTGCAGGGCAAGCTGGCTGGCGGTCAGCCGACTGGGTACTCCGCCGCTGGGACGGTGTTGGAAGTGGGTGCTGGAATAGATGACCTGCGCCCAGGGGATCGGGTTGCCTGTGCTGGGGCGCAATGCGCTCACCATGCGGAAGTGATTCGCGTGCCGCGTAATCTTATCGTACCGATACCAGAGGGATTGGAGTTTGCTGAAGCGAGTACCGTAACCCTGGGTGCGATCGCACTTCAAGGTATCCGCCGCGCTCAACCGACTCTGGGTGAAGTGTTTGTGGTGCTGGGATTAGGGATTTTGGGTCAGCTTACTGTCCAGATGCTCAAGGCGAATGGCTGTAGAGTCATAGGTACTGATTTGGAGCGCCAACGGATTGCGATCGCTCAGCAGCTAGGTATGGATATTGGCATTCATCCAGACGATGGGGATACGATTGAGCAGGTGGCACGGCTGACGGATGGTTTAGGTGCTGATGGTGTGATTATCACGGCGGCTACGCCATCGGATGAGGTGGTGTCTACTGCCTTCCGGATATGCCGCAAGAAGGGACGAGTTGTGCTGGTTGGGGATGTGGGACTCAATCTCAACCGGGCTGATTTTTATCAGAAGGAACTGGACTTTTTTATCTCGGCGTCCTATGGTCCTGGTCGCTATGACCATAATTATGAAGAACAGGGTTTAGATTATCCGGTTTCCTATGTACGTTGGACAGAAAACCGGAATATGGCAGAATATTTGCGTCTAGTCGCTGAGGGGAGAGTGTTAGTTAAACCCTTGATTCATGCTATCTATCCGATAGATCAGGCAACAGATGCCTATGAGTCACTCAAAAATTCTGGAGAAAAACCCCTTATGGTACTGCTTGCCTATCCCCAATCCCAGGAAACCAGTAATGTGGTTAGAGTAGTCCCTAATCCGACAGCGAAAGCGGCGGGGACAAAGCAGATTCGGGTAGCGTTAGTGGGTGCGGGTAGTTTTGCCAAGGGGATGCACTTACCGAATCTGCAAGCGTTGGCTGATCGCTATCATTTACAAGCGGTTGTCAGCCGAACGGGGCATAATGCGATGGTGACGGCTAAGCAGTTTGGGGCTAATTATGCTACGACGGATTATCAGCAGGTTTTGCAGGATACAGAGGTTGATGCCGTTATTATTACAACTCGGCACCATCTCCATGCTTCAATGGCTTTGGCAGCGCTGAAGGCAGGTAAGCACGTTTTAGTTGAAAAGCCCTTGGCATTGACAAAAACGGAACTGAGTGATGTGGAAGGGTTTTATGCTTCTGCCACGGATGAGTCTTTACCCATTCTCGTAACTGGCTTTAACCGTCGCTTTTCTCCTTATGCTCGACGGATTTATGAGATAATTCAAGACCGAAGCAACCCGATGATTCTGAATTACCGGATGAATGCAGGGTATATTCCTTTAGATCATTGGGTACATGGAGAGGAGGGAGGTGGACGCAATCGGGGTGAGGCTTGCCATATTTATGACCTGTTTACTTACCTAACGGGTAGTAAAGTGGTAACGGTGAATGCTCAGGCGATCGCATCAACAACGGATCATTACAGCTGTAGCGATAATTTTGTGGCGACAATGACGTTTGCCGATGGTTCAGTGGCGAGTCTTACCTATACGGCTCTTGGTAATAAGGATTATCCTAAAGAACAGTTAGAGGTATTTGTCGATGGTAAGGTGATAGTCTTACATGATTATAAGCAGCTTACGATTAGCGGTTCTCTGGCAAAAGGGATGGAAACCAAGGTGGTCAATAAAGGTCAGAAGGAGGAGTTAGCCGCGTTTGCCTGGGCAATTCAGCAAGGAGGAGAATGGTCTATTCCATTATGGCAGCAGGTGCAAGCAACGGAGATTAGTTTTGAGGTGGAAAAAGCACGGGGTTAGTAATGAGTGTTTGCCGGATTTGCTGAATACCATTTAGGTTATTGGTATATTCACTCAATTCCTAAGATGAAATAATCATAAAATTGAAGAGTTAAAAAGTATTGTTAAAAATTATGAATGCACCAATTTTTATTAGTGGATGTCCTAGATCGGGAACAAGTATTCTTGGCTTTTTAATAGGTAAAAACAATCAAATATTCTCTTATTTAGAGCCATCAGGGTTCTATAGGTACTTCAATGAAATATTTCTCAAGTATCCAATACCTTTATTATTGTTCAAAAAAATTTTTGCTGGGAAAATTTCTAGTAGCATAGTTTATTCTGTTTCTGTTTCAAAGCAAACTATTCCTAGTTATGTCCAACCGGAATTATTTTTTTCCAAAAAAGAACTTGTCAGAAAAATGAAAATTTTAGAAGGATATAGTCAAAAAAATGAGTGTTTAGAGATTTACGGTAGATTTGCAGAAAGTGTATTTGGTGACTTTGCTAGATATTGCCAAAAAGAGAGATGGTGTGTCAAAAAACCTAATTATCTTTACGCAAATATTGACAAAATATATAGAATTCATCCGAACATGAAGTTTATTAACATTGTACGGGATGGTAGAGATGTTATCGCTTCGTTGATGAAGCAAAAATGGAATAAAAAAAATACGTTTAAAAATTGTCTGAATGTTTGGATGCAAATATTAGAGTTAGGTAATAGAAAATGTAGAAGTGTACCTGTCGATAATTTTTTGACGGTTAGACTAGAAGATGTATTGTCATCAACGGACAGAGAATTAGAAAAAATTTGCCAATTTATTGATGTGGATTATGATCAAGGAATGCAAATATACGCCAAGCAGAATCTGAACCTTGATTCGGTCGGGCGTTGGCAGACAGAACTAACCCTAAAGCAAAAGGAAATTATCATACACAAAGGAGGACATTTACTCAAAAGATATGGATATCTGTGAATTGACAGAGGGAGAAAGGTAGAAATGTTAAGTATATGTAGGAATTCATTTAGATGTGTGGCATAGTAGGGGCGCTGGGCTTTAAAAGCGGTTCCTTTAAGATTACTGAACCCTATATACAGCGCATGCGCGATACAATGAGCCATCGAGGTCCGGATGGGTCAGGGGTATGGGTTTCAGCAGCAGAAAATGTGGGGTTAGGTCATCGGCGGTTGTCTATCATTGATTTATCCGATGCCGCTGCCCAGCCGATGTGTAATGAGGACGGAACGTTATGGGTTATCTTTAATGGTGAAATCTATAACCATGCTGAGATTCGCACGGAGTTGGAAAGAATAGGCGGACATCGGTGGAAAACTGACCACTCAGATACCGAGGTAATTCTTCATGCTTTTGAGGAGTGGGGAATTGACTGTTTGCACAAGTTCCGGGGAATGTTCGCGATCGCCCTCTGGGATGCTAGAGCACGGGAGTTGTGGCTCATCCGCGATCGCATTGGCATCAAACCTCTCTATTACAGTATTCATAACGGTCGTATCACCTT
Source organism: Coleofasciculus sp. C1-SOL-03 (assembly GCF_040220555.1). Lineage (NCBI taxonomy): Bacteria > Bacillati > Cyanobacteriota > Cyanophyceae > Coleofasciculales > Coleofasciculaceae > Coleofasciculus > Coleofasciculus sp. C1-SOL-03. The sequence goes on along the minus strand of NZ_JAVJUO010000085.1, from coordinate 25,971 downwards.
TGCTTCAGAAATCAAAGCGCTTCTGCAAGATCCCAATCAAAAGCGTGCTGTTCACGAAGAAGCGTTTTATCATTACCTTTCGTTTCTGACGACTCCCGCACCCCAAACCTTATTTGACGGAATCAAGAAATTACCAGGAGGTACTTGGTTGCGGATAAAGGAAGATGGGCAAATTCGAGAATATAGGTATTGGGACGTTTTGGATCACACCACACCATTAATTGGTGTTTCTGAAGAAGAGATTGCAGAACAGCTTTTGGCTGAACTTCGTACCGCCGTTCAGCTACGCAAGGTGAGCGATGTACCGATTGGCGTGTTTCTCTCTGGAGGTATTGATTCTAGTACAAATGCTGCCCTGTTCTCTGAGGGGGAAGGACAACCGATCAAGACGTTCACGATTGGTTATCAGGGGGAATACCAAACCTACCAAAACGAGACACAATATGCCCACCAGATGGCAAAAATAGTCGGGGCGGACTTTTACGAACACCTGCTGACTATCGATGACCTGATCAACTTCTTACCGCAGATGGTACATTTACAGGATGAACCAATTGCTGATCCAGTCTGTGTGCCAGTCTACTACGTTTCCAAGCTGGCGCGAGATAATGGTGTCACGGTTTGTCAGGTGGGTGAGGGTTCTGATGAGTTATTTTGGGGCTATCCTCACTGGAAAATCATGCTCCAGCTACAACGCTATAGTTCCTTGCCGTTCTCGCGAGTATTCAAGCAAATTGGTCTTCAATGTCTTGATTTGTTAGGGAAAAAGGAGAAGTTTTCCTATGAATACCTATATCGTGGGATAGCAAATATACCTATTTTTTGGGGAGGGGCTGAGGCATTCACTGAAGTGCAAAAGCAACGGTTGCTATCACCGCGTTTACGTCAACAGTTTTCTGGTTTAAGTGCTTGGGAAATACTAAAGCCAATTCGCCAACGTTTTGAAGAAAAAGCTTGGGAGAATTCACATCTCAATTGGATGACCTATTTAGATCTCAATCTGCGGTTGCCAGAATTACTGTTGATGCGAGTAGACAAAATGAGTATGGGAGTAGGCTTGGAAGGACGAGTACCTTTCCTTGACCACAAGTTTGTGGAGCTAGCAATGAGCATTCCGGAGTCAGTCAAGACTAGAAATGGCAACCTCAAGCATATTTTAAAAAAAACGGCAAGAGGGTTGATCCCTGATGAATTAATTGAGCGCAAAAAGCAAGGTTTTGCTGTTCCCCTTTATGAATGGTGCTTTGAGGGACTGGGAAACAAGATGCAACAGGAGATAGATGATTTTTGCCATCAAAACGATTTCATTAACGCTGCTGAAATCAGATTTTTTTTGGAGAATGGCAGGGGAAGCCAGGTATGGTATCTACTTAATTTTGTTATGTGGTACAGACAATTTATAGAAAGGTAAAAATCATGACTAATAACTTCAAGCAATTAGAAGATAAATTTTATAAATTAATCAAGGATACAGATAAAATAATCTATCCTTTAATCGAGTCAATTGAAATAGATGATATATCAAAGCACAATTCGGCTTATAGGAATTACTCTAACGATAAATTCAAAAATTTTGTAGAAGTAGAGAAAAGAAGATTCATAAAGGTATTAAATGTAATAACGGAGGATAAGTGTCATGGAAAAATATGCGATTTGGGGTGTTTCATTCCCTATGTGCCAATGGCTCTGTCGTTGCTGGGATATCAAGTGCAAATTGTTGATAAATATGAACTATACGGAAGTCGATTCAAACATTCTATATTAAAACTAGCAGAAACTCATTCCATAGAGGTTAATGATATGGATATCTTGCAGGATGAATTTACGAATTTGGCAAAGAATGATATTGTCTTATTAATGGCGGTTGTCGAACATTTATCTGGTTCTCCGGAAAATCTTATGAACAAGGTACAGCAAATAATATCACCCAATGGATTTATTATTTTTGAAGTTCCAAACATTGCGGAATTTGCTAAGAGAATAAAGATGATGTTAGGCAATTCACCGTTACCTCCCTATGAAACTTATTTTCACTCCGATTACCCTTTTACTGGTCATAATCGAGAAATGACTGTTGCTGAAGTAATCTACCTTATGGACAAAACTGGCTTTGAGATAGAGTGGCTACATTGTTATGACTATTCAAAATATTTACCAAAAACTTGGTTAGGAAAAAGTATTCGAGTGATAAAAAAGTTGATACCTATAAGAGATAAGGGAGAATCAATAATGGTCAAGGCATATTTCCGTCAATGAATATCGATAAAGATAGACGCAAAATTATCAGAGTATGAACTCAATAGTAAAAATAACAGTACAAGTGTTTTCTTTTGATATTCTGTCAAAAATTTTATTGGGAGGAATAAACATTCTCCTGATTAGGTTTATGGCAGACTCTGAGTATGCTTACTATACTTTAGCACTTTCTATTATAACTATTTTTACCCGGACATTGGTATCAAGTTTCAATAGAATTTATATAGTTGGTTGCAAACGCATAAAGAGTGTGACTACCCCCTCATCATTTTTAGGGCTTCAGTTATATGGAGTTGCTACGTTGGTGTTTATAACTTTTCCTTTCCAGAGCTTTGTCGGTGAAATATATTGGTTTACTGTTGTTTCAATTGTCGCCACCTGTTTATCAAGATTTTCTCAAACCATTTTTCAGGAACACCTAAAATTCTTACAACTGTCAATAGTTGAGCTGAATCGAACTTTAGTTTTTGTATTCGCGATAATAGTTCTAATATATTTTATTCGTCATGAATTAAAGGCATGGCAAATCTTGCTTCTACAAGCTATTGCCGCATTTGTTGTATTTATTTTTTCTTGTAGTAAAGAGCTTAATCTCAAGAGGATGTTTAACGTGAAAGAATCAGTGTATCTAGCTAGAGAAATAGTAATGGGAGAGTATAAATATCTATTTGGATATTTTTTAGTTATTGCTGTATTTTCTCAGGTTGATGTGTTCGTTTTAAGAGCTATTGCTAGCGATGTAGAACTAGCTACCTATGGTTCTGCATTTCGGTATTACAGTCTTTTATTATTGGGTCTGGGTGCAGTACATACTGTTTTTTTGCCAGTCATACAAAATGTTAAAAGTATTAGTGAGTTAGAAATTATTTTTATGAAACATAAACGTATGCTATTACTATTTGTACCGTTGGTGTTGTTTTCGGCGTGGATTTCCCAGTGGGTTATCCCTTGGATTGACATGGGGAAATATCCTAATGCGGTTATGGTGTTTCAAATACTTGCTGTTTCTGCAATCATATCTTTTGCGTTTAGTCCTCATGTCAACATAGTAATGCGTTTTGAAGACTTCAGATTCCTCTTCATTTTGATTAATTTTGCCCTCTTAGTAAATGTAGTGCTTACTCTTGGGTTTATCCCAAAACTAGGTGCTACTGGCGCAGCTCTTGCGACGCTAATTGCATTTGGATTTGTTAATAGTGTAATATTCTTGCGTTCAAACAAGCACAAAAAGCTATTGTTGACTGCGCCGCCAGTGGATTCTCAGTTATCTTGATAATATGATGAGATTTTTATTTCGGAGGGTTTTCCAGTTAACAGTGTATGAGTATGCAAATAAAGTGATAGCTAGAATTCAGAGAAAGGTCTTAGGACAATTTTACTATCAACGGGCGCTTCGTCAAGGCACATATTTAATAGATTATCCAAAATGTCACTTAAATGTTTATTTTGCCAAGCCAAGTTTCTCTAGTTTAGAATCAAATCAGGACGCCTTACATGATTTAACCTATCATTATATTGCTCATCGCTTCGACCTCCTGGGTTCTGGTTGGGTGCAACTCAAACACGGAATGTACTGTCGAGGTTTGGAAGGCTATCGCTATGAGATGGGTTCATCCATTGATCTAGACAGCAAAGGCAGATGGTTAGAAAGTCGCATTAATTCAGCCAACTTAGCCGAGTCCCAGCGGATTTGGCATCTAGTAGATGAGGATTACACCCCTATCGATTGGCATCTCGATTTTAAATCCGGCTATCGCTGGTCTGAAAATACTTGGTATGTGGATATACCTTATGGTCACAAACTAGGTGTCGATATTAAAGTGCCATGGGAATTAACCCGAATGCAGCACTTGCCACAACTTGCCTGGGCTTATGTTTTAGCGGGAAAGGCTCAACCCGGTTTTGCACCTTCCAAAACGTATGCCCGTGAATTTCGCAATCAAGTGCTGGATTTTATTGCCACCAATCCACCCCGCTTTGGGGTAAACTGGCGATGCACAATGGATATAGGAATCCGAGTGGCAAATTGGTTAGTGTCCTACGACTTTTTCCGAGCCTACGGTGCAGAATTTGATACAGAATTCGAGACAGAGTTCAGTCGCAGCATATATCAGCATGGTTGGCATATCATTAAAAACTTAGAATGGTCGCCACACCTGAGATCAAACCACTATTTGGCTAACGTAGTTGGTCTATTATTCGTAGCCGCGTACTTACCCTGCACGCCAACAACGAACACTTGGTTAGCCTTTGCCATTCAGGAACTCATCAATGAAGTGGAGTCTCAATTCTATCCAGATGGAGCCAATTTTGAAGCCTCTACCAGCTACCATCGCCTTTCTGCCGAGATGGTAATCTATGGCACAGCTCTAGTACTCGGTATGCCACCGGAAAAATATTCAGCTTTGAAAAAATACGATTATCGCCTGCACAAGGTTCGTCCCCCACTCCAGCCAGCACAACTTGCTCTTTATCCCCTGGCGGGAAGCGATCGCCTCATTCCCTTTCCCGATTGGTACATCGAACGGTTGGAGAAAATGGCAGAGTTTACGATGCACATCACCAAGCCAAACAATCATGTTCCCCAGATTGGTGATAATGACAGCGGACGCTTTCTGAAACTCCAGCCACTGTATCATCAGATGAGTGTCGCCGAAGCGAAGGCACGCTATGCTAATCTGGATGACTATACCGATCTTCGGGATGATGCCATCTATTGGGATGAAGACTTGCTAGATCACCGACATCTGGTTGCTGCGATTAACGGACTCTTTGGACGGGATGATTTTGCAGAATTTACAGGGGAAGGCTGGCTGGAAACTGACCTGATTGGGCATTTGGCTACAGGCACTCGCCTACCTTCCTACTTACAACCGGGTCAACATCCTGCTGCGGAGGAAGTACGTATCGGCAAAAAAGAAGATTGGCAGCAATTTAGTGTTAAATTAGATTCGCTGCCACAGATGCAAGCCCAGTCAAGGCAAGTTCTAGATATTCCCGCACCGGGTAGCGACCTAGACAAAGACCTCAAGTTTTACGCCTATCCAAACTTTGGCTTGTATCTCTACCGCTCTCAGCGACTCTACCTAGCTATCCGCTGTGGTTGTCTTGGTCAAAATGGCAACGGAGGTCATGCCCACAATGACCAGTTTTCTATAGAGTTAAACCTAGATGGTGAGGATTGGATAAGTGATCCAGGAACATATCTGTACACACCGCTACCAGAACGCCGGAACGAATACCGCTCCAGTCAGGCACACTTTGCCCCCCAGCTTCTTCCTGAACGAGAACAAAAGTACCTCAGCCAAGGGCTGTTCACCTTGAAAAATGCTCCAGAAGGAGAATGTGTTTATTTGGGGTCGGATGGATTTATGGGAACTCTCAGATTCAACAAAGAATCTACCTATTATTTCTTAAAAATAGGAGAACAAGTTATCCATATAGTTGCTGCAAATCTATTTTCTGCATTACATCTGCCCTTAAAACATCTAAATTTTAACCATAGAGATCAGGGAACTCTATCTAATAAATTTTCTAACGGTTATGGGAAGCTGATAATAGATAAACCTAAATAGAGGAATTATTTAATTGTCTATTTATCCTAAAAAAAGTTATGATTACTGTGCCAATCTTTTTATATCAATGCCCAAAACAAGTTTTGTGAATCGTTTAGATATCTATCTATTTTATATTTTATTTGCTTTAATTTTACTGTATAAAGTACAATTATTGTCACCTTTAATGGTAGCTGTATTTAAAATTAGGTATGTTTTATACATTTACTTATATTTGCGAATAGCAATATTCTATAAATGGGAATTAAACACTAAAAAACTTTTGGTGCTTATTTTTCTGTACTTCACTATATTTATAGCTATACATACCTATTTCCTTTATGGGAAAGATGTTGCTATAGCTGGTTTAACTCGGTTCATCAATGTTGCCTTACTAGCACCTTTAGCTAGCGTATTGTTTGAAAATTTAAAGCAATTCCAAAAATTCATTAACCTGTGGTTGTTTGTTATTGTCATAGGGGGACTTACTCTTATATACCAGTTGCTAGGAGGAGATTTATCGTGGCTAGTCGAAAGTTATATAGCAAGTCGGGGTATCCTGCTTCGCTTTAATACTTTACTGGGCGGACCAAATACGGGCGGAATGGCATCAGCTATTACTTATATCATTGCATTATTAATTATTCGTCCTTTAGCTGTAAAAATAGTTTTACTAACCGTCGCTTTAATTTTACTCATTTTTAGTCTTTCTAAAGCTGCAATTGCAGGTTGGATTATAGCGACAGCTATTATAGTCTGTTTAAAGGTTGGAAAACGATCAAATATTTTTAAAATCAACCGAACGAAATTTCAAAAAATGACTACGATAATGATAGTAACACTATTATTTATCTTTTGTATTACCACCTATTCTTCTCCTATTCGAGAATATATTGTAAAATATGCCACAATTGCACTGCTAGCGTTTACTGGTGGTGATACAGGAGATCCGACTAGCCAAAGTGTATTAGAAGATCTATCTATGCGTATGATTAGCATGACCCAAAAGGGTATCTCATTAGCCATGGAACAAAGTAGTTTTTATCCCCTAAACTTTTTGGTAGGCAGTAGTTTTGGTATCGCTGGCAGTGCGGCATTTCAGCTCAAGGCAGATGTTATTTTGCCGCACAATACATTTTCGGAAATATACTTAGTTGGTGGGATATTATTATTGTTTATTTTTGGATTGATCTTAGTTAAGACGTGGTCAAGATTATGGCTGCTCAATAAGGTTAACGATTATTACAAAGCTTTGCTAATTGTTTTCTTGACTATTGTAGCCTATATGCCATCTTACCCAATTATATATGAGCCAATACTAGGTTCATTATTTTGGCTCATAGTCGGTTTAGTTGCTAATTCTAACTTTTCTCTCAAAAAACATAGTTTGAACGGGGTATCAATATCAAACGGAGTCGATAGGCAAAAATTAATCAATGAAAATCCTGATTATTAGTTATTCTTACAAACCAGCAATTACACCACGTTCCTTTCGTTGGTCAGCGATCGCGGAACATTGGGTAAAACAGGGACATCATGTTGATGTTGTCTGTGCGTGGATGGCTGGTTTGTCTCGCAATCAGACTTTAAACGGTGTTCACGTACATCGAGTTGGGGGAACAATCTCAGAATTACTCCGCAGCCAACTTAAAAAATCAGTTGCTTATCCAAACGCTGAAAAAAGTAAGTTTCCAGCCGATGATGCCTCAACCAGTAGTCAGAAAATAAAATATGGGTTAGCCTATTTGTCCAAATGGATTCATGACCATACCTGGAAAAAGGTATATTGGCCCGATTATGCAGGCTTGTGGTATTTGCCAGCACTTCTGAAGGCTAGACAGCTAATCAACGGACACCATTATGACGGAATTATTAGTGTATCTCACCCTTTTACGGGGCATTTAGTAGGTTTGAGCTTAAAGAAAAGTTATCCTAAGATTAAATGGTTAGTAGATGTTGGCGATCCTTTTTGTTTTGCTCATGATGCTCCCACTAACAATCATAAACTCTACCAAAATCTAAATTACTTGATGGAAGAGAAAGTTTTTGTTTCTGCTGATGCTGTGGCAGTAACAACAGCATCAACATTAACAACATACACTAGCTTGTTTCCTGAAAGTATCGAAAAAATAACGATTATCCCGCCTTTATTGTCAAACTGGGATGCTCAGGATAATGAATCGGAAAGAGAAAAGCTATTTCCCGAAGATGAAAAAATAAGACTCATCTTCTTAGGAACACTCTACTCCTCTATTCGACGACCCGATTTCCTGCTCAAGCTATTCCTCAATATCATAGAAAACGAACCCAGTCTTGCCGCTAAATTAGAACTTCACTTTTTTGGAAAAATTTATGACTGTCAATATTCCTTTAAGCCATATAATACACTAATGGGTAAAAACCTATTTACTCATGGCATAGTAAACCATGCAAAGGCAAAGCAAGCGATGCAGGAAGCTGATGTTCTTGTAAATATTGGCAATAAGACCCCCTACCGTTTACCTAGCAAACTTGTTGAGTATGCTAGAAGCGGTAAGCCTTTATTAAATCTAATAGAAATAGATGACGATAGCTCATTAATGTTCTTGAAAAAATACCCAGGCAAAATATTGAACATTATAAATGAAAAAGCTTCGGTTGACAAAAATAAAATTAATGAAACTATAAAATTTATTCATAATTTGCACGAACCAATTGAATGTACAGATCTAGACCAATGGTTAAAACCATTTGATATCACCCAAATTTCATCAAGTTACCAGAATATTTTCAACCCATAAACATGAATAAAAAAAAGTTTAAAATTGCTAATATTGTTTTAGATGGTCGTGTGGGGGGACCCCAACGTCGGATTGTTCAGGTCGCGCAACATTTGCTTGAGCAAGGATGGGAAACAGTTCTTGTTTTTCCTTACATGGGGGATGAACTGCCACAATATGCAACACAGAATGGTATTTCTTATCTCTGTGTTCCCTTATCACGCATTCGCCTGGAAAACATTTTGGTTCAGCTAATTCGTTATGTCAGCCGCTTACCCTTTGAAACCTGGCAATTGAAAACTGCACTAAAAAACCATCAGATAGATATAGTTCACGCTAATGGTCTGTATAACGTTCAAGCAGTATTAGCGGCTAAACTAGCAGGTTTACCCTTGGTGTGGCACATTAATGACAACTCTCCTCTCCCTCCTTGGTCGTACCGTATTGCCCGCACAACCTTAGGCTGGCTAGCAGAGATTCGGGTATACTCTAGTCCACCAGTGCGCGATATGTGTGATGACTATGATGATGAACGCACAGCAATACTCTATCCCCCCGTGGATCTAGAAAAATTCGATCCTAAAAAACTAAAACCAAGTGGAATTGAGACTAAAATACCAGCCCTACAGCGACAAGGAAATGAAGTGCTACTACTGGCAGTTAGTAATGTTAACTGGGTTAAAGGATATGAGTTCCTCCTAGATGCCTTAAGCAATTTACAAGATATGCTAGTAGGCTGGCGACTTGTTGTCATTGGAGCGATTCTTCAAACTCAGCGTCCTTATTTTGCAAGTTTGAGTAATCAGGTTAAAACACTTGGTCTTGAAGAAAAAGTTGTTTTTGCGGGTTTTACAGATGATGTTGCTGAGGCACTTTCAGTCGCTGATGTTTTTGTGATGAGTTCAACGGCTGAAAGTGGACCCATGGTTCTGCTGGAAGCCTTGGCTATGGGAAAACCTGTCGTTACCACTGATGTAGGAATTGCCAAAGAGGTGATCAACCATGAAGAAAACGGACTCATTGTGCCACCACGAGATGTACCTGCTCTCGCTCAAGCTCTGCGGAAAATAATTCTAGACGAGAAACTTCGGCAAGATTTTGCGAATCAAGCTCGCCGCAGCGTTGCCAAAAAGTTTTCTGTACCTCATGTAACAGCAGAGCATATAACTGTTTATCAGAAAATTGTTAACACAGCATCAAATCGTTTTAACTTGATCTAAACCTAGAGGAAAGAAGGGGGTGAAAGTTCCAGTAAGCAGTGCATGAAGAAACTGATTTCTGGATTATTAGTGTCATCCAAGCAAATCCAGTAGTGCAGTTTGAGCAAAAGAGGCTGTGGAAATCATGTGTGGAATTTCGGGATTTTTCGGAAGGTTTGAACTATCACTGCTCAAAATAATGAATCACTGCCAAAGCTACCGAGGACTCGATGATTCGGGAATTTTGCTGAATAAAAAATATGGCGTTGGATTGGCGCATCGACGGCTTTCTATTCTCGATCTGAGTCCCCTTGGTCATCAACCAATGTGGGATGCAACAGAACAAGTAGCAATTGTTTTTAATGGAGAAATATATAACTATAAAAAACTCAAGAATAAACTAATTAATAGTGGGTATAATTTTAGAAATAATACAGATACAGAAGTCTTACTCAATTTATATCTCCATGATAGAGAAACTATGCTACCTCAACTCAATGGAATGTTTGCTTTTGCTATCTGGGATACTCGGTCGAACTCTTTATTTTTAGCCAGGGATGGAATTGGAGTTAAACCTCTCTATTATACAACCACCTATCGAGGCTTTTTGTTTGCTAGTGAACTGAAAGCACTACTGCAAGAGGAAACGGTAGAACGTTACCTTAATCTTGAAGCTATCTATTATTATTTAACTTATCTTTGGTGTCCAGCTAATCAGACTATTATTGAAAATATAAAAAAATTAGAACCAGGTCATGCTTTGATTGTCAAAGATGGTAAAGTGCAAAAGCATTGGCGATTTTATGATTTGCCATATCACCAAACCATTGAACCTCTTTCAGAAGACGAAGCCATTCAACAGGTGAGATGGCAACTGCAAGAATCTGTCCAACGCCAAATGGTTGCTGACGTTCCCGTTGGTGCATTTTTATCAGGTGGTTTAGATTCGAGTTCAGTAGTTGCGTTTGCCAAGCAACACACTTCTGAACAAAATTTGCAGTGTTTCACCATTGGCTTGAAAAATGCCGACTCTTCTAGCGAAGGGTTTGTGGAAGACTTGCCCTATGCTCAAAAAGTAGCCAATCACTTAGATGTAGATTTACATACGATCTATGTGGGTTCTGAGATGGCAGAACAACTGCAAACAATGTTATATCATCTTGATGAACCTCAAGCCGATCCAGCACCGCTCAATGCGTTATTCATTAGTCAACTTGCTCGTCAGCACGGAATTAAGGTTTTACTCTCTGGTGCTGGGGGAGATGATATTTTTACAGGGTATCGCCGTCACTACGCACTGATGCAAGAGCGGTACTGGTCTTGGCTACCAAAGTCGGTGCGAAGACAATTAAGCAGTATTACTCAATCTCTACCAACAGGATCAGCACTGGGAAGGCGAATCAGCAAAGGGTTTCGTTATGCGGCTTTAGATGGAGATGAACGATTAGTTAGCTATTTTTACTGGCTTGATCCTCAAACACAAAAAAATCTTTACAGTTCCAATCTCAAAGAGCAAATTGCAAAATTTTCTGCCAGCACTCCTCTTCTGGAATCTCTGAGTAATCTTCCTAATTCAGTCCATCCTCTAAACCGGATGCTATACCTTGAAGGTAAACACTTTTTAGCTGATCACAATCTCAACTACACTGATAAAATGAGCATGGCAGCCGGAGTAGAAGTCCGTGTGCCACTCCTCGATCCCGATTTGGTCGCATTAGCAGCTCGTTTGCCGATTCAATACAAACAAAGAGGTAGGGAAGGAAAATGGATTTTTAAGAAAGCCATGGAACCCTACTTACCTCATGATGTTATTTACCGTCCCAAAACCGGGTTTGGTGTTCCTTTACGAGGATGGCTACGAAATCAGCTAAAGCCATTGGTAGATGATACACTTTCAGAATCTTCTCTCAAAAAACGCGACTTGTTTGATTTTGCCGCCGTGCAAAATCTGCGAGAAATGGATAAAGTAGCGCGGGTGGATGGAACTTATACAATTTTTGCCTTAACTTGTATCGAGTTGTGGTGTCGTATTTTTCTAGATTAATGAAGTCGTGAAACAAGTCCTCCAATCTCTGAGTAATGGGGATACCGAAATTGTTAACATCCCCTATCCACAGGTTAAACCCAAACATCTACTGATCCGCTCCTGTACCAGCCTAGTCTCAGCAGGAACAGAACGAATGCTAGTGGAATTTGGTCAAGCGAACCTCATTGATAAAGCTCGCCAGCAACCCGATAAAGTCAAAATGGTGCTGGATAAAATGAGGACAGATGGCGTAATCCCCACTTTAGAAGCGGTACAAAGTAAACTCGACCAACCCTTACCGATGGGTTACGCCAACGCCGGAGTCGTTCTGGAGGTGGGCGCTGGGGTTGAAGAGTTTAGCGTTGGCGATCGCATCATCTCCAACGGTTCCCATGCTGAAGTCGTCTGTGTCCCGAAAAACCTCTGTGCCAAAATCCCTGATCCAGTTACCGACGAAGCCGCCGCCTTTACCGTACTTGGCGCGATCGCACTCCAGGGAATTCGTCTTGCCCAACCCACACTGGGCGAGACGTTCGTCGTTACTGGACTGGGTTTAATTGGTCTAATCACCATCCAACTCCTCCATGCCCAAGGTTGTCGTGTCTTAGGGATTGACTTTGACCCGAAAAAGCTTGACTTGGCTCGAAAATTTGGGGCTGAAACCGTAGATCTCTCCCGTGGCGAAGATCCAATTTCTGCGGCGGCTTCCTTGTCTCAGGGACGAGGGATTGATGGCGTCTTAATTACCGCCGCCACCAAAAGCAACGAACCTGTTCACCAAGCTGCCCAAATGTGCCGCAAACGAGGACGAATTGTCTTAGTCGGTGTCGTCGGCTTAGAACTGTCACGGGCAGATTTCTACGAAAAAGAGCTATCCTTTCAAGTATCCTGCTCCTATGGTCCCGGTCGCTATGACCCAGCTTATGAGGCAAAGGGTCAGGACTACCCCCTCGGATTTGTCCGCTGGACGGCACAACGGAACTTTGAAGCGGTTCTGGATATGTTGGCGACAGGCAGATTAGACGTAGCCCCCCTGATCTCCCATCGTTTTCCCCTGGATCAAGCCCCGGCTGCTTACCAACTCCTAAACAGTAGTGAACCGTATCTGGGCATTCTTCTAGAATACCCCGATTCTCAATCGCCCAGTGACCTGCTTAACCCAACGATTCAGCTTCAACAGGAACATACACAGACAAAGGCATTCCCATCTGAAAGTCACAAAACATCCCCCATCCCCAATCAGCCAGTTCTTGGTTTCATTGGTGCAGGCAATTACGCCACCCGAATTTTAATCCCCGCCTTCAAACAAACCAACGCTACCCTAAAAGCTGTAGCCACCACAGGGGGTATCAGTGGGGTTTATGCGGGTCGCAAATTTGGCTTTGGTCTCGCCACAACCGATACAGATAGTCTACTGAGTGACCCAGAAATCAACACCTTGGTGATTGCCACCCGCCACGATAGCCACGCCGATTATGTCTGTAAAGCTCTCAAGGCTGGGAAATATGTCTTTGTGGAAAAACCCCTCGCGATCGCGCCTAACCAACTTGAGGGTATCCAATCCACTTATACCTCAATCCTCAATTCTGGCACGTCACCCCTACTCATGGTAGGCTTCAACCGTCGCTTTGCTCCCCAAATTCAGAAAATCAAAGCCCTGCTTGCCAACCTCAAAGAACCAAAAGCCATGATAATGACAGTGAATGCGGGAGCAATTCCCCCAACCCACTGGACTCAAGACGCGGCGATTGGTGGGGGACGGATTATTGGCGAAGCCTGCCACTTCATCGATCTGCTAAGATTTCTGGCAGATTCCCCCATTGTCTCAGTTCAAACCACCAGCTTAGGTAGCATCGAACTGCAAGAGGATAAAGTAAGCTTTACCCTGAGTTTTGCCGATGGTTCCCTGGGTACGGTACACTATCTAGCCAATGGTCACAAATCGTTTCCCAAAGAGCGATTAGAAATCTTTTGTGCGGGTCGTATTCTCCAACTCGATAACTTCCGCAAGTTAAAAGGCTATGGTTTTTCTGGATTTAACTCGATGAACTTGTGGCGACAGGATAAGGGGAATACGGCTTGTGCCGCCGCTTTCATCAATGCCATTGAATCGGGTCAAGCCGCACCCATTCCCTTTGAAGAATTCGTTGAAGTCACGCAGGTTAGCTTTGAAATTGCGGAGGCGGCGAGACATTGAACCTAGGTCGTTGGTGGCGGACAATTCGCGACATTCCCCCGCGTCAGCTAGCCGCACGGGTACAATTTGAAATCAAAGCGCGATCGCTCCCCCATCTACCACTATCACTGCGTCGTTCCCTGGCTTTGGGGAACCCGATTCCCACACCGCCTTTACGTCAAAATTATCTCAAGGCGTTAGAACTGCCGCAACTCCCCCAACATTTTGTCCCCCCAGAAGCCACCTATACCTTCACCTTCCTCAATCAATCACGGCAACTCGCGTTTCCGATCCCTTGGAATAGTCCAGACTATCCGCGCCTGTGGCAATTTAACCTCCACTATTTTGACTGGATGCGTGAGGTTTTGACGAGAGGATATCAACAGGGGCAAATTGATGCGGCTAGCCTGAGTCAGCTTAAGCACTTAATTGGGGACTGGATTGCAGCCAATCCCCTCTGTTCGTTTGATGGTTGGCATCCATACACCACATCTTTACGCATTGTCAACTGGACATTTGCCACTAGAGCCATCCCCACCCTAGCTGAAGCAGAAATTATTACTTCTTTGTGGTTTCAGGTTAACTATCTCCATCGCCACAAGGAGTATTTTGCTGGAGGCAATCATCTGTTGGAAAATCTGAGAGGGTTAATTATTGGCGGGTTAAACTTTGATTGTCCTAGGGCTGAATCCATCGTCCGCTTGGCACTGGAGCAACTGGCACAACAACTAGCCATTCAAGTTTTACCAGATGGGGGGCATTACGAACGTAGCCCCATGTATCATCTCATCGTTCTCAACCTCGTGGCTGAAACAGTCGCCTGCTTACAGAATGCGGGTTGGTCGATCCCAGAAACTATTAATGAACCCCTGCACCGGATGCTGCAATTTGCCGAAACTATCCGCTTGTCCTGTGGACTCTTTCCATTGTGGAATGACGCGGCTTACGATATTGCCAATCCCCTAGATGAAATCGCCAGTTGGGTTCGCCAGCTTTTGGCACAGTCTTCCACCGATATGACTGATGCTTTGCATGAGCGCTTACTTCAGGCAAGTGGTACGTACCAAGCCGCATCTATCCCCACCCAAACGAGTGTAACGACAAGTAGCCTGCTTCCTGATTCTGGCTACTATATCCTACGAAATGCCACGGGTATAGAACTAACCTTCGACTGCGCCCCACCCTGTCCCTCTGAACTCCCCCCGCACGCCCATGCAGATTGCTTAACCCTCGACTTGTACTGCAAAGGTCAACCCGTGATTGTAGATACGGGTACGAGTGAATACAGCAGCGGTATGATTCGGTCTTACGAGCGTAGTACCTTAGCTCATAATACAGTTGCGATCGCGAATCAAAACCAATCTGAAATCTGGGGAAGTTTCCGGGTTGGTCGCAAAGCTCAACCTAACAAAGTTCAATCTGGCACATTCCAGGAATGGCAGTGGGTCAGTGCAGCTCACAACGGCTATGCTCATCCCCCTCTCAAGGCTTGGCATCAGCGCTGGGTGGGTCTGGGAACCAAAGCAATTGTTATCCTGGATCGCCTAGAAACTGCCCTTGCCACTGAGTATACCTCAAGGCTTCACTTTGCTCCCGGTTTAAATCTGATTCACCAGCCAGAAACACAGGTGTACACCTGCGAGTTAGAGACAACCTGCTTATATATTCAATGTCTTGGTTTGACAGCCGATGATGAAGTGCAATGGTTGGATGCTGATACCTCACAATCCTGGTATGCTCTTGAATTTGGACGACGCTATCCTCGCGGATACCTGCAAATTCAAGGCTCATTGCTCCCTAATGGCAAGATTTTCTGTCTGGTTCTGACGCTTGATTATCGACCGAAGATGACCTGGACGTGGCACAATCAACAAGGAAAACTTCAGTTTGAAAATAGAGAAATCCTGACATGGCACTTCCAGCAGGGTAATTTAGTTGTCTTAGAGTGAATGACACTGAAATAAGCATTTTGGTATCGCCGAAACCCTTTATATATCGTAGGGTGGGCATTGCCCACCAGCCTTAAGTCAACCATTCGATTTAAAGGTTTGTAGTGGGCGATGTGAGGTTTATGGCGCTAAAGCGCAACTACGAACCTAATTGAGCAACGGCTGTTGTAATGGATGTAACTAATGACTAATGACCCATCAAATTTGGATTATCAATCAATTTGCCAATACTCCAGACGTACCGGGTCATATCAGGCAGTATGAACTCGGTCAATTTTTAGTCCAGCAAGGCTGTCAGGTGAATGTGTTTGCTTCAGACTATAACTTGACCCAGCGACAGTACTTAAAACTAAAATTTCCTCAATTATGGCATCGGGAAAGTCTCAACGGTCTGCAATGGAATTGGCTCTATGCGGCTTCCTATCAAGTCAATAACTGGCGACGCTATTTAAATATGCTGTCATTTTGCCTAACGTTATTGATTATCGGTCTGTTTAAACCGAAGCCAGATTTGATTATTGGCTCATCACCCCAATTGTTAGCTGCCTTAACCGCTTGGATACTAGCAAAATTACGGGGAGCTAGATTTTACTTTGAGGTACGCGATCTGTGGCCCCAAGTCCTGATTGAGCTAGGGGGTAAGTCACCCAATAGCCTGCTGGTCAGGTTTTTGGCGAAGATTGAACACCTACTGTATCAAAAGAGCGATCGCGTGATTGTTCTGGCGGCAGGATTAGTGGATTACGCCACTAAGCATGGTGCTGTCCAGGTCAATTGGCTGCCCAATGGTCCTGATATTGAACAGTTTAAGCTGGAAATACCTGTTGAAGTAGCCAAAGCTGATTATCACATTGATCCAGAGCGAATTTGCCTGATGTATACTGGGGCGCACGGTACGGCGAATTCCCTCGACACTATCGTTGAAGCGGCGCGATTACTTGACCAAAGCCATCCCCAAAAGTTTCAAATTTTATTAGTTGGTGATGGTCCAGAAAAATCCCAGCTCATCGAACAAGCCTCTGGCATTGAATGCCTAGAATTTAGACCCGCAATCCCGAAAGGGGAAATGCCTAAACTCCTAAAAGCGGCTGATGGTCTAATTCTAACGCTCAAAGATATTCCCCTATTTCATTATGGTGTCAGCCCCAATAAACTCTATGATGCGTATGCGGCGGGTAAACCAGTGATAGTGGCAGTTGGCGGGACAGTGAATCAAGAGGTGGAAAAGCATCGGCTGGGCTTCACTTCAGAACCTGAAGATGCCAAGGGTTTAGCCGAGGCAATGCGGCAACTGGCTCAGATACCATTATCGGAACGGCAAGCTATGGGTCAACGGGGTCAGGATTTGATCCGTTCAACCTACTCCCGCACCAAAGTTGCTGCAAAACTATGGCAGTTCATCCAGGAGGATTTATGTGTGCCGATATCTTACTAACCGGTGCGACTGGATTTACCGGAGGCTTTGTTTGTCAGCAATTGCTCCAGCGAGGTATTCAGTTTGATTGCTTAGTTAGACCCACGGCTAAGACAGAAAAACTCAAACAGTATCACCTGAGATTAGTCGAAGGCGATCTCAATGATATAGAATCACTGCGTCGGGTTTTTCCTGGATATTACACCTTAATTAATGTCGCGTCCATCGGATTTGGTGCTGCCCCCAACCTTGTTAAGGCTTGCCAAGACTCCGGAGTAAAACGGGCAATTTTTGTTAGTACGACAGCAATTTTTACGCAACTGAACGCCAAGAGCAAAGTGGTGCGTCAAGCGGCGGAAAAAGTAATTCGGGAAAGTAATTTGGACTACACAATTTTGCGTCCAACGATGATATATGGTACGCCCGAAGATCGGAACATGATTCGCTTACTGCGTTTAATTGAGCGATCGCCCCTGATCCCAATCCCTGGTTCCGGACAATCCTTACAGCAGCCCGTTCACGTTGAAGACGTGGCTTGGGTAATCTGTGAAGTTCTCAATCAGCCTAAAACCTATCGTCAAGATTACAATATCTCCGGTGGACAAGTCCTGAGTTATAACGATGTGGTTCAGATTGCGGGTTATGCCCTAGGTAAAAAACCGATTCTCTGGCACATACCGATCCATTTATTTCTTAATCTAATCCAAATGGCAAATTCTATAGGTCTAAAAATGCCCGTAAGTCAGGAGCAGGTCTTACGATTGAATGAAGATAAAGTGTTTGACTACAAGGCAGCTCAAGCAGACTTTAACTATTCACCCCGAAGTTTTACCGAAGGAATTGCTCAAGAAGTCGCGTTGCTGAGAAGGGGTCAATTGACCTCACACCCTAACGTAACCTCCCTAAACCCTTGACAAACCTTGCGCTGAGACACCTCTGTCACGGAACTCACCGGAAACCAATAGGTCATATAGTAGGAAAAGTGTGTGTGAGAAGTGTAATAGATAAGCATGTTAACTGTTCTTGCGGCTGCCAGTGTACTGGCGAGCATCCTCCTGACCCATATCATTAAACGACGCTTCAGCAACCACTTACTAGACATCCCCAACGATCGCAGTTCCCATACCCAACCCACTCCCCGTGGTGGTGGCTTGGGTTTCATCCTAGCGTTTGCCATAACAGGCTTAATTGCCACTCTATTCGCCAGTTCTTTCCCTCAACTCCTATCCCACCCCCTAATTAACCCCAACCCAACCTTCCTGTGGCTGATCCTCACCCCCCTAGCCATCATTGGTATCATCGATGACCGCCAAGGGCTTCCGGCGAGAATACGCTACTTAGTGCATCTGTCCGTCGCCAGCCTCGCGATCGCGTGTTTCGGTTCCTTCCCCCTACCCTGGCTCACAGACTTCGGTCTAATCGGTCAAATAATCGCGATCGCACTCACCCTAATTGGCATCACCGCCCTAATCAACTTCTACAACTTCATGGATGGTTTAGACGGTCTAGTTGCCAGCGTCACCGCCCTCCAGATAGCATTCCTAGCACTTTACCTCAACCAACCTCTATTCTGGCTGCTTACCGCCGCCCTCCTCGGTTTTCTCTGGTGGAATTGGTCTCCCGCAAAAATCTTTATGGGCGATGCAGGTAGCACCGTCCTGGGAGCCAGTGTCGCCATCGCCCTGCTCAATACCAATAACCCCGTACAAGCCTGGTCTGCTTTGGCTGTCACCCTCCCACTCACCACTGATGCCATCTACACCCTGATCCGTCGCCTGATCCGCCAAGAAAACATTTTTAAAGGACACCGTAGCCACCTGTACCAGCGGCTTCAACAATCCGGTTGGACGCATCGCCAAGTCGCCCTCACCTACCTGATTGCCACCAGTATAATTGTCCTATTCATCACCACTCTCGGCACTCTGGGGAGTTGGTTCAGTTTAGTCGGGGTACTGATGGCGATCGCGATCGCGGAAATGTATCTCCAGGCGACGAGGGCGATCGTTTAAAATGTCGCGGCTAACATTCCCCTTAATCCCAGCCTCCTTTGCTAACCGACGAATAACCCGATTCACGATCGAACGGTGTAAATGCCCATAGCCATGAACACCGGGAAACACCCAACTATCATCGGGCTTACCCTTGCGCCATGCCAACAGTTCATTCCCAATAGAACCCGACTGTCTTAGTACCGCTATAAAATGTAAAAACCCCAAGAGTGCGATCGCATTTTGCTAATATATTCGGGATGCTAGTGAGATTGTCTCACTAGCATCTACCCAAGGGCGCGATCGCCATCATGAAAATTGGGGATTTATACGTGATCAAAACTTTCAATCAAGCATTTATCTAGCCCCGACTTACGATCACGCCTCTTGTCTTGGTCGCGAACTCTCTGATACTCAACGTCAGAATAAGTCTGTGGAGTCTTACGTAAATCGGTGTCGGTCAGCTTTTTATTTGAACGAAAACGACAGCAAGACCCTGAAGACCCTAGATCTGTTTAAACATATTGTTAACCCATATCAGATAGCTTCTCAGGAGTGGCTCAGTCGTCTTGAGGCAATCTCGGAGCAACAGATAACCTTGATTTTACAAGCACTCCCAGCCGATCGCTTCTCCGAGGTAGCATCTGACTTTGTCAAAAAAATTTTGCTCACTAATAAAGAACGATTACTCTCTCTCTAAAATTCATGAACACTACTCCCCGAAAAATCTTATTTCTAGCTTGGCAAGATTATCAAAGTCGGTCGTGGTTCCCGGTGGGTCGGTTGACGTTTGACGGGGAATTTTACACTTTTATTTATATAAAAGGGGCGATTGCGGCTCAACAAAAATGCGGGTTTGAACCTTTAATGTCTTTCCCTGAGTGGAGTCGAGTTTACCGTTCGACGGAGTTGTTTGCGTTTTTTGCCAACCGGGTTATGCCGCGATCGCGTCCCGATTACCCGAGTTACCTAAGTCGGTTCAATTTATCAACCCAGACTTTTGATTTAATGGAGTTTTTGGGACGCACTGAGGGAGAGCGGCAAACAGATAATTTTAAGGTTTTTCCTTGCCCACAGTCCGATAACAATGGGCAATACCACATTTTTTTCGTAGCGCATGGTCTGCGGTATTTACCGGAGTGTTCCCTGCAACGTATGGAGCAACTAGAGGTGGGCGAACCTCTGTGGTTAGCTCACGAGTTTCATAATCGTTATGATACTAAAGCTTTAACGCTCAATACAGAGGATCATCATATTCTAGGATATTGCCCTCGCTACTTAATGACGAATGTGTTTGATATTTTGATGCGCGATCCGAAATTGGTAGAGGTGAAAGTAGCAAAGATAAATTTGCCTCCTTCACCGATCAAGTCTCGGTTATTGTGTAAGATGACCTATTCAGGATTTGAGGGATATGAGCCGTTTGGTCAGGAAGAGTATCAGCCGTTGACGGAAGAAGATGAGGCGATTGGTTTTGCCACAAGCGTTGGCGATCGCGGAAATTTATCTCCAAGCGCGATCACTGAGCCTAACCACCCGTAGTGGCGTGGCACACCTTAATTGGTGGATTAGAATTGTAGGGGCGCACCGACGTGCGCCCAATTTCACCGTCAAATCTATGCCACCATTTTAGCTGTGTCAGTCCAGTAGGCTACGATAGCAGCTCTGACAAGGGTGTTGTCTGGTTCTCCCCAGGTGGTGCGATCGCCAATCCCAGCTTAGGGAGCTGCGTAAAAATAAAGTACCAGTGAGGAAAGCTGTATTCATCAACTCAGCCAAGCTTGATTGGTATATTATTAAGCCGCAAGTCCCTTAGATGTCCCATTGACGACCAAAAAGGAAACCTGTAGCATCTAATTAGAGTCTTAATCGGGATTTTAATTGAGGTCTATTCCATGGTTAACCTTCAAGATATCCACTCACTCACTGATTTTAAGCGCAACGCCAGTAACTATATAGAACGCATCCGAGAGACGAAAGCACCAATGGTACTGACAATAAACGGTGAGGCGGCTGTGATTGTCCAAGATGCCCTCAGTTTCCAACATTTACAAGATCGCCTCAAGGAACTCGAAGCGGAATTAGAGAAAGTTAAACTGAAAGCCTTACAAACAGAAATCCGTCAAGGAGTTGAGAGCGGAGAAGCCACACCACTTGACATTGAAGACGTGATCCGTCGAGGTCAAGCACGAAGTCTTGAACGTCGAAGCACAAAGCAAGGTGTATGAGCGAAATTTTCAAGCGTCCTCTTGCTCAGACAGATTTAGATGCTATCTGGGACTATCTCGAAGAACATAGTAGTCAAGAGCAGGCAGCCGATTTTCTGAGAAAGCTTTATGCTAAATTGGAGACCCTTGCCCAAAACCCTTATATTGGGCGTATTCGTGACGAGTTGTTACCGGAACTGCGGAGTTTCCCATTTAGGAACTATCTGATTTTTTACTTTCCCCTGACGAATGGAATTGAGGTGGTGCGTTTGTCCATTGATTTAATGACTAGAGGCGCACCGATCGCGAAACCTTGCTCCCCAGTATAATGTCGGCAACATCATTGTCCTAGGTCATCCTCACTCAAAGCATCTGGCTCAATCCCCAACCCCCGCAACCGTTCTGCCAACCGCTCACTTCGCTGACGCTCCTGCTCTAACTGCATTTCCAATTGCTCAGCCCGTTGTTGTTCCTGCTGTGCTTGCTCTACAGGTGTGGGTATCCACCGATTAGTCCGATCATACCAACGTAACCACAAACCCGTTGTCTCCTCAAACACCCCTTGCCAAATGCCTAACCCTAGCTGTAATTCGTCCAACCACAGCCGCTGATTTTGTAGTGATAACTCCTGATAACGAGTACCCGATAAACAAAAAGCCCTAAACTGATTAACATACCGATCAAACACCACATAATAGGGAATACGCAAAATTCGCTCGTAGACCTCCCACTTCGTCGGCGGTTGGTTCACCTCCCGCAATGTCTGTCCCAAATCTTCCGGTATTGTACCGGGGGAGAGCAACTCAACCACAAGCAAAGGCGTAACTCCCTCCTGCCAAATCACATAACTCCAGCGCAAATCCTGTTGCTGGGTAAATCGGCGCACCCCAAGAACAACAAACCAATCAGGACGCTTGTACCAACGGGGATGACGCGGATCATAATAAAGGTTCAAGTCACTGGCGACAAACACTTGATCCATAGGCTGATTCGGGGGTTGGCAGGTTTGACTGAGCAAGTCAGCCTGTAGTCGGTGAAACTCATCGGGCAAACCAGGTTCCTCCACCTCTTCACTGGGTAGATCATACATGGTGGGTAGGGTTTCCTGAGGCGGGCGGGGGGGATCGGTTTGATACATAAGCTGTGGTGCATTCAAACGTCTTGGCAAAGGAAACAAGTCGTAGCAATTCTCTATGGTATAATGCTGCACCCTATCCGACGGGAACCTATCATCTTAAGTCAAAAGGCACGCTCCTTAAGGTGGGTGGGCAATGCCCACCCTACGGTATATCAAGGGTGGAGGCGATCCCGAACCACTTATTTCAGTACCATTGTTCGTGTAGGGGCGACCCGCTTGCACCAATCAACGACTGTATCTACTCAATTGGCTCGGGTCGCCCTTTACTCAACGGGAGCTGAAATTCCCCTTTAACAAATAACGTATGACGTATGAGCTTATATTAAATGCTGGAGGAACTATGTCATCAGCTCCGCTATTTAGCGATCGCGCTCATGCCGGTGAGGAACTTGCTCAAGTGCTGCTCACCCAGATTGCTGAATTGGAAATGACGATGGGTGAAATGGTATCACCTGTGGTGTATGCCCTCCCCCGTGGCGGTATTCCTGTCGCCGTACCTGTTGCACGTCGATTAAATTGCCCTCTGGATATCGTGGTGGCTAAAAAAATTACCACCCCCCAAAATCCGGAATTAGCCATTGGTGCTGTCACCTCAGACGGACAAGTTTTGTGGGCGCAACAACGACTATGGGGACGACTGAAGGCAACTTTGCGACAAACCGCCCTGCGTCATGCTCAAGATAAAGCCCAAGCTCAACTGGCTGAATTTGCCCCTGGTTGTTCTCCGGTTAACCCCCAAGGACGGTTAGCCCTGGTGGTGGATGATGGAATTGCGACAGGGATGACCATGATCGCGGCGACTCAAGCGTTGAAGGAGCAGCATCCTCACCAGATCTGGATTTGTACCCCCGTGGCGCCAGCCGGACTGATCAAATGTCTGGGTCGTTTCTGCGATCGCTTAGTTATCCTAGAAACACCGGATGACTTTCTCAGTGTCAGCCGTTTCTACGGGAAATTTCCTCAGGTCAACACGGATGAGGCACTGGCTTATTTACAAAAGTATAATCATCTTCCCGACCAACAGTAGCCAAATTTGTTCCCCTAAATTATCTTAACCTTATAATTCTAGCTGATGAATTTTTTCATGAGGCATTTGCAATTCTGTTGGCGCACCTTGGTGCTTTCCACGCAGCAAAATCCACCGGAGTCCATCGAACATTTGATGGTCTTGTTAACCCTGGCTTTGGGCTTAAATTGGGTCTTTCAACCCGATTGGCAATACCTTGTCCTCAGTTCTAGCTTCGCGATTGGTGCAGCCGCATCCATGTGGGTTAGGGAAGCCTTTTTACCATCACCGCGTCCGCGTGTGGTTATGGTTGTCGCGATTACGGTTTTGCTCCTCTATAGCGTCTATGCCTTTGCCAATGTTGCCTATGACGTGGCGATCAGTTAGGGCGGCGGCTGGTGTAAAATTAAGCGATTGCCATTGGGATCATAAGCGTAGACTTCCCGCCCGTGGGAGGCGACGATGATTTCGCCCGGTGGCGGATATCCCATTTTGCTCAACTGTGCGATCGCGGCGTCTAAGTCATCAACGTCTAAACACAAGCTCAACCCACTTTGCTCAGACTGCTCAAATTCCTGTTGATGGTTATCCCTAGGCTTAAATAGTCCAAGTCGCAATCCAGGGAGGCGAAACTCGGCATAGGTATTGGGACTATGGCAATGGGGAGATTTAGCGAGTAATTGACGATAAAATTCAACCAGCGGCTCGATATTCGTAGCCGCTATCGTAACGCAAGCCGTCTTATAGTGAAATTTCATCCCTATCCTAAATAACTGACCATAAATTTGGTTCACTGAGTTAAGAATTGTAAAAACCCTCAATCCCTTGTCCTGTTCCCTGTTCCCTGTTCCCTGTTCCCTCTCCCCACCACAAGACTCCCTGTAGCAGCCCCTAATTCAGAGAAAGTGATCCCCGTCCTTCCCTCTACCCCTACAATAGGATGAGTAATTCCGAAAAAACACCAAGCCTGAGTATGCCCAAAACCGTTGCCGAAGTCATGAGCCGTGACCCGATCGCGGTTACGCCCCAAACGCCCATCAGAGAGGCGATGAAAATTCTTGCCGACCGACGTATCAGTGGTTTGCTGGTGGTCAATGATGCCGGAAAATTGGTGGGCATTATTTCCGAAACAGATTTATTGTGGCAACAGACTGGAGTCGAACCCCCGGTTTACATCGTATTTCTAGACAGTGTGATTTATCTAGAAAACCCAGCCCGGTATGATCAAGAACTACACAAGGCGTTAGGGCAAACCGTCGGGGAGGTTATGACTCGCGAACCTGTTGTCGTCAAGCCGGATCAACCCTTACGCAAAGCCGCGAAACTGATGCAGGACAAATCCCTGCGCCGTCTAGCCGTGACTGACAACCAAGGAAAAGTGATTGGTGTCCTCACAGCCGGAGATATTGTGCGGGCGATGATTGCTGAACTCGACGAGTCTTAAAAGCTGAAGCTGATAGTATAGTTCAACAATAAATCAATGATCCATAACAAATACATTACACATGACAGTTTCTCGTGAGTCTGTTCAACAGTTGCTGAGTTCCGAGGACTTTGGCAACCGTCTCAGTGGGGTAAATCTACTACGCCAGCTCGAACCATCAGTAGCCTTTGAATTAATCCAGCCGATTTTGACTGATGCCAATGCTCGAGTTCGATACGCCGCCGTGAGCCAGCTTGATACGCTTGGGAGTCAGGATTTATCACTCACCTTAACCCTGTTGCGCGATCGCCTCTTGAACGACCCAGAACCCGATGTCCAAGCCGCCGCCGCTGACGCTTTGGGTGCCCTGAAAATGACTGAGGCGTTTGAGGAAATGCAACAGTTATACCACCAATCCTCGGAATGGTTATTGCAGTTTAGTATTGTGGCGGCATTAGGGGAACTCGCTGATCCGCGTGCGTTTCCCCTCTTAGAAGAAGCACTGTCCTCCGAAACCAGCTTGATTCAAACCGCTGCAATTAGTTCATTGGGAGAACTCGGTGATCCCCGCGCTGTACCATTATTAGTTCCCTTTGCCACCGATTCGGACTGGCAAGTACGTTACCGAGTCGCCCAGGCGCTCAAACCCTTCGATACTTCGGAGGCTCGAGCTGCCCTAGAAGCCTTAGCCCAAGACTCAGTTGAGCAAGTGGCTCAGGAAGCCAAACGCAATTTTTGACACTCTCCGGTCTAAAGACGCGGAGATTCTTGGTTCCCCGACTCGCCGTTAGACGACAGGATTGCTCCAACCGTCCAAGAGGGCAAATCTCCCCAAGCGTAAGTTCCGGTGTGCCCCACCGTACTTAATCCTTTTTG